>NZ_JAAHGT010000969.1 GCF_010672385.1 Okeania sp. SIO2F4 | reverse complement strand
TGCCAATTTTTATCAAATTTATATACTATTACTCTGTCTGTTTGTAAAGCATATCTCACTTCTTCTACAACTGTTTTAAATATATCTTTGAGGTTGAGAGATTCCCGAATATTAGAGGTTATTTCGTTTAACAATTCGGCTCTTTCTGCTGCAGCTCCTTCTGTTTCTATTAATGATTGAAGTCTATCGATTCTGATATCTAAATTAGAGCGTAATACTGCTAAATCTTCTGCTAAGGCGTTGGTTTTTGATTTTAGCCCTAATGATTTTTGTGAATAATTAGACTTTTGACTAGTACTTGGCTGCCATACTTCTACTGGCACAATAGTCAATTCTTCATTGTTTAATTCAGGTTCTGTAGTTTCTTGATTAGATTTTTGAGGGTAATCTTTAGCTTCATTTTGCACTACATTTTCTTGTGGGTTTGTTTTTCTAAAGCGTGTTGTCATAGTTTTATTACTGATGCTTACTGAGGAATTAATTAATAGATGAAGAATTAATTAATAGATATAGCTAATTTTTGGGAACTAGTGTCGCTACAAGGAAGTCATCCATGCAAAAGTTAAAAGTATTTATAGAAACCCTAAATCATTTGTAAAAAATAGATAAAAATTTTAAAACCCTTACCCCTGTTACCTGCTGCTTGTTGCCTTTTTACCAGATGTTTTGTTCCCAATCTATTTAGGATTACTATATTGGTTAAGACTTTTAGAATTTTGCAGATGATGGATTATTTGTACCGCCCTATACTAGATTTATATCTAGGTTTTTTCTATGTATTCGATGATTGCTTCAATATCTAAAATCATCTTTTTTTCTCCTGCTGAATTAGTCCAAGTTCCCTGAATAAATTTTCCGACAACTGAATTTACTTTTTGGGTTTTTCCAGAACTAATCTCTTCGCTTTCAATATTGATTAAGTTACCTACTTTTCGCACCAAAATACCCAGATAAGTATCTCGAAATTTCACTTTCACTACCCGAAACTTTTGCTCATAATCTCCAGTAGATAATAAAGGTTCAAAACCCATCAAATAAGAAATATCAACTAACCAGAGAATTTCACCTTGCCACTGAAACACTCCTGCAACTACAGTTGGCATACCTGGTATTTGTAAGATTTTTCTGTGGTCTAAGGTAATCACTTCATCCAGCTCGCGGGTAGATAGTATAACCTCTAAAGTCTTAGTAACTTCTATAGATATAAATTGTGTACTACTATTTAAGAATGGTTGTTTTGGCATTGGCTCCCTTTAATGCTTTAGTCATTAAATACCTATATTTTTAAAACAACCAATTTTTCTAATGTTGCCACAAGTTCTTTTTGATCGACTGGTTTAGTAACATAAGCAGATGCTCCCTGCTTCATACCCCACTTTTGATCGATTTTCTCTGATTTACTAGAACAAATAATAATTGGGATATTTGCTGTATTTTGTTGATTTTTTAGCTCTCTACACAAACTATAACCACTTTGACCAGGTAGTACAATATCCATTAAAATTGCATCAAAATTTTGTTGAACCAGGATAGCCTTAGCTGCTTCTGCTGTAGTTACATTCAAGACATCAAATCCTGATTTTTGTAAACATTCACTCAGCATAGTAGCTTCTGTTGGACTATCTTCTACGATTAAAACACTTCCCTTTGCCATTGCTTAATTTTCCACTATCAAAACTAATTTAATAATAATTACTAATGATTACTAATGATTTTATCTTGTACTAAAAATTTATTTTTCTTCATAATTAGCACCTTGTATCTCAAGTAATCAAATTTTTTTGTTTCTCTGGTCTTACTGTACTTTGAATAAGAGTGAATTTAGTTAACTAAAATCAGGACTTATATACGCAAACCCAGAAAACCAGCTTCTCAAATCAATCCTTGGTTTGAAAAAAAGACATCTCCGAAAAAGCTAGGTTTCTTTGCATTAAGTACTATCAAAAAATAGACAACATAATAAAATTAACTAACATATTTCTGTAACATTAGCAATAGTAATATTGACTTATTGGTTGTCATATCAGCTATTAGTAATAGACAAATGTTTTTCGATAATTTTTAAAATTTCTTGTGGTTTGGCAGATTTGTTCAAAAATTCAGCAGCTCCAATTAATTTAGTTCTACTACGATCTATCAAATTATTCCGACTGGTAAAGATGATCACTGGTATTTCGGCAAATACTGGTGCTTTGCGTAAAAATTGATAAACAGTATAACCATTAGCATTAGGCATTTCTAAATCAAGAAAAATCAAATCTGGTTTCTGTTCGGCAATTTTCATAAATCCTTTGATTGGATCTTGTATAGCGATCAGGTCATATCCAGCAGGTTTAACAATCTTCCTTAATGTTTCAGCAATTACTGGACTATCATCAATACAAGCAATTAATTGCTTTGTTTTTGGTGTAGTGTAGTCTTTCTTTTTCTGAGAATTAGTTTTTACTAAAGATGATTTAAAATTCGGTTCTGGCAAATCTGGAATTGCTTGTAATTTCACCAACCCTTTTGTAATTAACGGAAGTAAATTCTTAGCTATAGCTAATACTGATTTATTTAGTTTGATAGCAATATCCCAGATCGTGAGATCGCCCTGTAAATATTTATCCCAACCAAATAAAGCTTCTGGGGGAACAGATTTTGTAGAAACAGGGACAAAGTTAGGGTTGAAACTTTCTAAACCTGATTTTTTGGATATATGTTGCATTTGAGCAACTTTAGTGAAAATTGGTTCTATTTCCCGATAACATAAAGATAAACCAAGGGATAATTCCGATTTACTATCAGGGTTTCCTTCCCAGTCATGTGTTAAGTCTGGGTAGCGACTCATGGAAAATAATATTTCTAAGGTGACAGTACGAATGACTGCTTTTGCTTGAGCAATAGTGATTTGATCTTTGCTAATTCCATCATAAAGGACCAAATATTCCCAAGGTTTGTCTGGTTCTAATACTATTTGTGACGTTGTAGGATTCCACTCTGGACAGTGCAATCTGATCCCTCGTTCCCAACGCCTTACTCTGTGGATATCGCTAGTAGTATAGAGTAATCTACCATAGAATAGGTCGAGTTGTCCTTCTTTGACCGGAGTATTTAATAATATTTTGCCAGTTGCACCTCGTTGGCTAAGTATATCTAAATTTTGGGCCAGTTTGATTAATTGTTTGTTAGTAGACATTGATATTAAAGCTGTCAAATTAGAAATTGAATAATCCTTAAGTTTTTTATATGTCATAACATTATTATTGGCCATATATTTATTTGCTGAATATAAAATTTCCCTATCTTAATTGGTAACAGTATTCTTCTCTTAAAGTTAAGATTCATGTACCAAAAATTGGTGATTTCGATCGCATACAAATGTAACTTGACCAATTAAAGTAGTGCCGGAAAGTAAGTCTTTTTAGAATTCATAAAATGAAATTAAGTCATTGAAAACAGATACAATGCTATATTTATTTATATCTAAAACAGGAGAAACACATCTTGTCAATAAATTGGGGCATATTCTCACCTCAATAAGTTTGGTTTTATTACGCTTTTTGACAATAGAATTTCCACATATAGTCT
>NZ_JAAHGT010000968.1 GCF_010672385.1 Okeania sp. SIO2F4 | reverse complement strand
TCTCCAGAATATAGACAACCACAAAAAGCTGCTATTGCTTCTAATCCTTGTGGGTAGAGTAGTAAGCCTCTTTCTCCTTTGACTTGATGTTTTTGTAGTAATGCTGCAATAGCTCGTACTCGATGCTCTAGTGAAGCATAGGTCAAGCTTTCTCCTTCTTTTTTTCCGTCAACCAAGAAAGTGTATGCTAGCTTTTCTGGTTGTTCTGCTGATAAAGTTTTAAGTAGGTCTATTAGGGTAGAATATTTCACTGTCTCGCTCATTTAATGGGAGAGGCATTGGCTAACTTTTAATTTAAGATATAGTTTCTTATCTAGATTGGACTAGGAACTTTTTTTAATTATTTGTCCTGAGTAATACACCTGATAAAATGTGATTTTAGTAACATTTACTTATGTTGTTTGTTTCTCAAAGCTTAATAAACCCATGCAAGCAATGATTTTTCAACTAAGAGGTGGTAGTTTTTTTTACTATATCTTTAGCCAGCCTGTTTTATTTTGGCATAACTCGATCGACGATTGCAACTTTTCGCTGTCTTCTTTACCGAATCTTTAATAATGTAGAAATCTTTAAATGATCCACTTAGACTAGACTAATTGTGGCCAACTATACTCACGAGGGACTCTATAAAATTTATCTATGAAAGAAAATCTGGAAAAATCTACCTATCCATAACAAATTTTCAGGTTATTCAAAAGGTATTGATATATTATTAATATAATAAAGTAGTTAGCACTTCTTATATCAGCGGTAAGCTTTGTTGTTTCTGTAATTCTGCATTTATTTCCAGGCTGGTTACTGTAACTCATCAACATGAAAAACCCTATATCGCCTATTATTGAAATTACAGTTGCTCAATTTATTACTTATAACTTAACATTACCAAATGCTATAAGTTGATTAGTTAAATTATATATAATTCTCAAATGAATTATCACAACAATCAAAACTTTAAAAAAAATCCTGAACCAAATGAGGGAGCTACCTCAAATTCATTCAACGCTGTATCTAATGTTGGGAAATCCATTCAAGTTTTTTTTGCACAATTTTTAGAATGGTTTCAGACACTTCCTCAATGGGGAAAAATTATAGGATTAATTATTATTCCCATATTTGTCATCAAGATATTAGAAGCTGTTGTCAGTTTAGTTTCTTTATTAATTACTATAGGGGTATTTGCAGGAGTTATTTATCTTGGATATCGTTTTTTAATCCCCCCTAATTACTCAGAACAAGACAAATAAAAAAACAGTAATATATAGATTTTCCAGATGATAATTAATTATAATTATTACTGCAAACAGTTGAAAATAAAACTTAAAAATCTAGGTACATTAAACTAGAGAAAATAACTACTATATTGACCCATCATACTATTGTGGGCAACTTGTTATCAAAGTTTAACGAATTATAGTATTTGCCCAAAAATGTCAAAAAACATTAAAATATTAGTTTGACTACCGAACAACAATAGTATATAGTATTTTCGCAGTTGGTTGCCTAAACTGTATAGATTTATTACAAGTTTTATCTGTTAACAATATTGAGAAATAACAGATAGGTTGAGGAAGTATGGGTAAAGTAGAGACAAGAACAGTTTAAACCTAAAACTACTAGCCCCCTGTTTGTTCCTAGTTAGGAAAATCAAAAATAAAGGCTAAAAACAGGTTAACTTAATTAGATTACCATACTTTACGATGCAAAATAGTCAATCTAAAAATTGAGAATATTAAAGTAAATATATAAATATATAAATATGACAAGCCCGACTTGTGATTCAGGGATTAATAATAACCCAGAGACATCGTGGCAGTTAAAATCTAAGCAACTACCAATCTGGGTTCGTAGATGTGGTGCTTGGGCTACGGAAGTATCTCTTATTGTAGTGAGTGGAACAGTTCCATTTTGGCTCGGTCAGTTGAGCAACATAGGCAACAAATCTGTTCCTCTTAACCCAGTCGTAGGAAAAACTACAGAAGTAATTGCCAATACTTTTGGAATTCCTTTACGAAACCGTTATCAAAAAGTAACCCCTCTAGCTAATCTACTATGGTCTGGAGCATTATTAGCTCCTGTAGTAATTGTAGGTTGGCAGTTATATTTATTGGCGAGTACAGGTCAAACATTGCCCAAACGTTGGTTTGAAGTCAGAGTTGTGGCAGCTTTAGGAAATTCTCCAGGTTGGAAAAAAACCTTGATTCGTGAGGGTCTGGGAAAATGGGGATTACCTATGGGAACTGCCTACTTAATTTGGCGTATAACTGGAGCATTTCCTTCTTTGGGAATCCTTTTACTATTGGGAGGGTTAACATCCTTCATTGATATTTATTTTGTTCGTTTTAATAAACTACGTCGTACTGGACACGATCGATTAGCAAATACTTTTGTTGTAGATGCGAACTCTGGTCAATTGGATTCTAATCCTTTTAGTTTAGGTGGTACTGAGACACAAATTTCTATAGCAACAATTGTTCTGACTCAAAAAAAATCAGAAAGTTTTTATTTATGGCCTTGGATGCGACAAAATCCTGGTATTGCTTTACTGATTGTGACTACTGTAGGTATGGTCTCAGTTTTGGGGACTATTTTTGGCACTCACGTTTATATTCAAAATCAAGCAAATTGGCGGGAGTTTAAACAACAAGATAATGATATGTTTCTGGCTCTTGTGAACAAGTTGTCTTTAACTTCCACTGAACCTCAGCAACGACGAGTATCAGTTTTAGCCCTTGGTTCCACTAAAGATCCCCGTGCCATACCATTATTGGTGGATTTGTTGGGGCAAGAAAAGGAACCAAGTATACTTGATGGAATTCAACTATCTTTGGTCAGTGCTGGACCAACTGTGCTGCCAGAACTACGTCGCTTAAATCAAGCTCTCAAAAATGATCTGGATTCTTTAAGTTATGGTGGTAATTCTCAAGAGCAACTTTTGGTATCTCTACGACTAAGGGCTACTCAAAAGGCGATCGCCAAGGTTCTCAAAGTTTACGGTGGCTTGGTTAAAGATGTTGATTTGAGTGGAGTAGATTTAGGTCAAGTTACTTCTACTCCAGCAAGTTTTACCTTGATATTAGAAAACACCGATTTGTCTGGAGTAAGATTCAGAAGTGCTATTCTGAATCAGGCTAGTTTTAAGAATAGTCGCTTTTATGGACCAGGAAAAGATAATCGTCTAGGAACTTTTGATGATTCTATTGCTGATTTGAGTGGGGCAAATCTGACAGAAGCCAATTTAATGGGTGCTGTATTAGGTCCAGTTGTCATGAGGCGTGCAGATTTGTTTAGGGTGACTCTTAGTAAAGCTAAAATGTCCAATTCTATTCTGACAGAAGCCAATTTAAGCAGTGCCAAGTTAATTGAAACTGACTTACACCGAGCCAACTTAAGAGAGGCAAGTTTGACTGGTGCAGATTTAGGAAGTGCAGATTTATCAGAAGCTAATTTATACCGAGCTCATTTAAGTCCCTCACCACACAGTTAGGTTCATCCCGATGTAAACAATCACTAAACTGACAACTCCTCTGAGCCAAATACTTTCGAGCTTCTGGAAACAAATACGCCAACTCTATAGGTTCGCCATCT
>NZ_JAAHGT010000967.1:3338-3592 GCF_010672385.1 Okeania sp. SIO2F4 | reverse complement strand
GTATCTGAGGTAGATGGTGGTGATGATAGTGATAATCCAGATAATGGCATTGACAACAACATTCCAGTTACCGTTGACCCTGGTGAAGCAGATACTGGTAACGACTTTGTGGATAGGTTACCTGATGCTGGTATCGATATTGAGAAGTTCACCAACGGAGTAGATGCTGACACCATAGAGGAAGCAGTAGAAATTTCTCCTGGCAAGAAAGTTACTTGGACTTATAAAGTCACCAACACTGGTGATGTATCCTT
>NZ_JAAHGT010000967.1:0-3238 GCF_010672385.1 Okeania sp. SIO2F4 | reverse complement strand
CTGGTATCGATATTGAGAAGTTCACCAACGGAGTAGATGCTGACACCATAGAGGAAGCAGTAGAAATTTCTCCTGGCAAGAAAGTTACTTGGACTTATAAAGTCACCAACACTGGTGATGTATCCTTCAAGAAAAATGAAATTCAAGTTCATGACGACATAGAAGGCGAAATCACCAATATCGTTGAGAAAAAAGGTGGAAATAATAATAACAAATTAGAACCTGGTGAGACCTGGATTTACCAAAAGACAGGAACAGCTCAAGACTTAAGCACTACTACCAGTTCCCAAGACATCACCTTCCATCTCACAGGTAATAGTTCCACAACTGGTCATTACGGAAATGTCCGTACCTTTACTCAAGATGGTGTTTCCGTAGATGTCAGTGCATTTAGCAGTAACAAGCACGGTGGTAACTGGAAAACAGCTTACCTTGGAGCTTACGGTGGTGGCTTAGGTGTTACCAACCGGAAGGAAAACGGTCACAATCACCTAGTAGATAATGATACTAGCAACGATTATGTCCTCTTTGAATTTGACCAACAAGTAACTGTAGATCGCGCATTCCTTAATTATGTCAAGAATGATAGCGATATCACAGTCTGGATAGGCGAGCGCAATGGAGATATCACACATTTGAACAGCGATATCTTAAATGGCTTCACCAAGGAAAATAACAATGGTGGTAAGCACGATCGCTGGGCTAACTTTAATGCTGATGAGTTAACAGGTGATACCATCGTTATTTCTGCACGTCAAAATCAGCACAATGATGCCTTCAAGTTGAAAAAACTGGATATTTCTGTACCGGGTGAAACAACCATCGGTAATTACGTCAACATCGGAACTGTCACTGCTGGTTCTGTAAGTGATGAAGACCAAAGTGGTTACACTAATCCTGAAGGCGAACCTGAACCTCAAAATCCTGGTATCGATATTGAGAAGTTCACCAACGGAGTAGATGCTGACACCATAGAGGAAGCAGTAGAAATTTCTCCTGGCAAGAAAGTTACTTGGACTTATAAAGTCACCAACACTGGTGATGTATCCTTCAAGAAAAATGAAATTCAAGTTCATGACGACATAGAAGGCGAAATCACCAATATCGTTGAGAAAAAAGGTGGAAATAATAATAACAAATTAGAACCTGGTGAGACCTGGATTTACCAAAAGACAGGAACAGCTCAAGACTTAAGCACTACTACCAGTTCCCAAGACATCACCTTCCATCTCACAGGTAATAGTTCCACAACTGGTCATTACGGAAATGTCCGTACCTTTACTCAAGATGGTGTTTCCGTAGATGTCAGTGCATTTAGCAGTAACAAGCACGGTGGTAACTGGAAAACAGCTTACCTTGGAGCTTACGGTGGTGGCTTAGGTGTTACCAACCGGAAGGAAAACGGTCACAATCACCTAGTAGATAATGATACTAGCAACGATTATGTCCTCTTTGAATTTGACCAACAAGTAACTGTAGATCGCGCATTCCTTAATTATGTCAAGAATGATAGCGATATCACAGTCTGGATAGGCGAGCGCAATGGAGATATCACACATTTGAACAGCGATATCTTAAATGGCTTCACCAAGGAAAATAACAATGGTGGTAAGCACGATCGCTGGGCTAACTTTAATGCTGATGAGTTAACAGGTGATACCATCGTTATTTCTGCACGTCAAAATCAGCACAATGATGCCTTCAAGTTGAAAAAACTGGATATTTCTGTACCGGGTGAAACAACCATCGGTAATTACGTCAACATCGGAACTGTCACTGCTGGTTCTGTAAGTGATGAAGACCAAAGTGGTTACACTAATCCTGGTCAAAATTCTGTACTATTCAGTTTAAAAAACCACAAAACTCTAGATGGAATTAGTTTTAAACCAGAAGACATCGTTGAATATAATCTAGCCGATAAGAGTTTCACTAAGTTCTTTGATGGTTCAGATGTTGGCATTGATCATTTTAATATTGATGCCTTTGGGGTAATCAGCGACAATGAAATTCTACTTTCATTCAAGTCTGCTCAAAATATAGGTGGCATCCATGTAGATGATTCTGACATTGTTAAATTCACTGCCACATCACTTGGAGAAAACACCGCTGGTTCTTTCGATTTATACTTCGATGGTTCAGATGTTGGCTTATCTAAAGATAGTGAAAATATTGATGGTCTGAGTGTCGATCCTGTTACTGGAGACCTTCTAATTTCTACTCAAGGAAACGTTAATGTTCCAGGAGTTAGTAGCAAAGATGAAGATATACTGCGTTTTCAGTCTAATAGTTTAGGCAGTCACACCAGTGGAAGTTGGTCTGTCGAATTTGATGGCAGTGATGTAGGACTTAGTGACAACAGTGAAGATGTTGATGCTATTGGTCTTAAAGGAGAGCAAATCCTCCTATCCACAACAGGCAACTTTTCTGTAACTGGTCTATCTGGTAACAAGCAAGATGTGTTTGCTTTCAATCCTAATACTCTCGGTACTTCAACATCAGGTACATTTGAGGAATTATTTACTGAATTGAACAACAATGACATCTCTGGTGTTCATTTTCTCGGATAGATTCTTGAGATATTGACCTTAGTAAATTTAGCTGTCTAAGCCAAATCAATTCTTGAATTAATTTAAGAGTTTCACAGACATAATTTCTGTGAAACTCTTTTTTGATAGCAGTTTTCAGATAGAAAATTATATTAAATCCGGCAGTATTCGGTACAATTCAATAAAGACATTATAAAATGAGGAATAAAACAATATAATTAGGGACGAAGTAGATTTTAGTTGAAACTAAAATAATATCACCTCAACATTTATTTTTAAACTCGCCCCTATAACTCAAATATCTCAGCTAAATATTCTAATACCATTTTCAGAAAATATTGTTACAGTCACGAAACAGGGAACACTTAACTGGGAACAGGGAAATAAAAACATAATAAATAAAAAAAAGGTTGATTTTTAAGAATTTATGGGATTTATCAATTTTTGATTGTAGGAATAAATCACATACTTAAGATGTAACAGCCTTTTTTGAATTTGGTATAAGTTTATAGATAATTGAAAATTAACTACAGTCAATTTCATCTAATATTTCTAGATATTGCCACTACAATAGACCACTCCGGAAAAGAGGGAACAGAGAGAAGTAATATCATGTCCGGTTGAACAGTTATAATTAAAGTTTGTAGTAGGGCTTGAGCAAAAAGTATGTATCGGGCTGAGAGCCCTACTAC
>NZ_JAAHGT010000966.1 GCF_010672385.1 Okeania sp. SIO2F4 | reverse complement strand
GTAATGCACGGTCGTACATTGTGGGAATTCCAAGAGGTCTCTTTTCATCCCTCCCTGGTTTAGGTATCCAGACTCTACGGGTTGGACTCGCTTTAAGGTATCGCGTGTTTAATAAATCAACCAAGTTGAATCTCTGCATAGGAGGTAGATTTTTAATACCATCTACACCCGCAGTTTTCTTACCCTGGTTATCTTGAGTTACGCGCCTAACAGCTAGCAACAAGGCGTAATAACTTTTGGTCAGAAGTCTTTGGTATTTACGCATCTTGCGGATTTCGCCACGGCCGGATGCTTTGTAAATTAATTTTTGCAACTTAAATACATTCTTCTCAACCCTTCTCCAATTAATATCTTTCCATTTGAGATTTGGATTAATACAAACCGGGTCTGGTATATCGTCTGTATCCCATGCCACGCTTAAAAATGGTTTAGGGTTTCCTAAACGTCTTTTTAGTGTTTTAGCCTTATTCATTGCTAATTATTACCTTACATTACGTCTAACAGTGGGCACGTCAGCATAGATATGCTTTTTACCCAATCCTACTCTCCCTAAGACCTACATCCCTTGTGTAGATTGACCTTGAATGGCTTCCTAAGATTTCGACCTTATTCTTAGGTGTCTTAGAGAGGTTTCCTCGTTCCCTTATTCCTTTGTTACGACTAATTTAGTGGGGTAAAATCTCCCGAGGGGTTCGATATGGTTGCTGATAATTTCCACGAGATAAAATTATCCAATGACCCCCTGACTTTCGTCCTACACCCCATAGCTACCTTTGAGGTGGTTCATTTCACGAGAGTTTGATTACCTTCCTGTTCGTCCACTTGTCAGCCTTTGCTTGCGGTATCGTTCCTAGTAACTGGTATTTTCCCGCTTTTAAACCAGCTTCGGAGATTGATGTTCAGTCGCTACTCCGTGGTCTATGCTGTCAACCCAACAACAAGGCGGATGGAATCTCACCATCAAGGTAATAAGAGTTATTCACAAGTCGAGGTTGGCCTCATGTATTGACTTGGAACGGCCATTTATACCTAGTTTCCTAGTTTAGCGGCCAACGAGTCGCACCTCACGAGTATGAGCTGCTCCACCACCCTTAATTAGATTTTTCTGTGGGTCAACTTCATCGGCACCATCAATGGCAATATCCATGTGGTCAACTTCATCAAGAGTGGTTAATGGTACACCATACTTTTTAGCTAATACGGTTGACTGGAAGGAGGTGGGGATACCTTTAATGTCTTTGAGTTGACCACTTTGGAGACGTTCCCCCAAAAACTGAATCATGTAGGCAGTGGTTGACCCAGTGCCCAATCCTACTATCATTCCAGATTTTATTCGGTCAGCAGCAGCTTTGCCGACTTGCTGTTTCATTAATTTAGTGGGGTCTTGTTCTGTTATCATACCTTCAATACTCCAGATCGAATTATCAGCACTGTCTAACTTACCTAAACTAATTGGCAGGTTAAAGTCAAGTATGCTTTTTTCTCTATTGCTACAAATACCATGATAATTGAATGGCTACAATTCAAGATTGAAGAGAATTTAAAAGAAGAATTTCTCCAAAAGGATCGAGAAATTTGGACATCTTTCCTAGCTTTACAAATGGGTTTTTTAAGAAAAGAAGTCTGGCTTGATAGCTACTGAGGTAATGAAGTTATTATCATAGTTTATTGGGAGAGTCGAGAGCAATGGAAGTCTATTTCACAAGTTTTATTGCAGGAAACTGAATCTAAGTTTAGGGAAGCACTTGGGATGGAAAATTACTCGTTGTTAGACTTTAGAGAATATGAAGTTGAGGCGACTTACCCAAACGGTCTACATTCGCTTTCAGTGTAGAGTTTTGATTTTTGTAGGTTAAGTATTCAGCTATTAAGTAGTTGTACAAAATAAATTTCCTAGTTAAGATAGGGAACATTTAACTGGGAACAGGAGGTCAATAGGATGTGTAATTAATTTTGTATAGGGACTTAGCAGTCAGCTCTCAACTTTTTAATGAATTAAGCAAGCATTCGCTTAACTTATACTACATTTTCAACCTACATTCTGCACTAATAAAAAGCAATGAATTAATAGCTGATAGCTGACTACTAAATGCTTAGGTTTGTAGAATTACCAAAAAAATGAGTTTAAAGCAAGGCTCTTATAGAACGGCTTTTTTATGTTTTTAAGTATGAGATAATAGAATTAGTATACTAAAATATTTTTGTGAAAAAAAGGTGATGAAGTAAATTGTATGAATGCCAAGAAGAGTTAATCAAAAATTCCCAACTTCTTCCTTTTTTGGAATATTTGTGTACCACAGCTAATAAACTTATTAATTATGGGATTTATTTGGCACGTCAAGTAGAATTCAGAATTTATAATTCTGAATCTTTTATAAATTCTGAATGAATGAAGGCGGTGAACAAAGCAGCAAAATTAGTGGTTAATCATTGTCTTAAATATAGAATTTGCAAGATTGTTTTTGGATGGAATAAGGGGCAGAAAGATGATATAAACATTGGAGAAAAAAACAACCAAAATTTTTGACAAATACCCTCTGCTAAACTTAAAGAAGGCATTAACCAGTTGTGGGAACTACATGGAATAGAATTTGTTTAAATAGAAGATTATTATACTTCACAATCTAGTTTTTTAGATGATGACTTATTGCTAAGTATTGGTGAAAAATCGGAGAGCTGGAAACCGTCAGGAAAATAAATTGAACGGGGTTTATATCTAACCCAAAACGATTTATTAGTGAATGCTAATGTTAATGGTGCAGCTAATATTCTGAAATATCAACAACTTTGAGATTTTCTCTTAAAGGAGTTAGTAGAGGCAGTTTGATAAAGCACTAATTACAGCAGGGAATACCCAGATGAACTTATTCTAGTTATTGCCAAGAATTAACAAAAAAATTAAGTGCAGTCTCAAGTATTACCCCTATCAGGGTTTACCATGAAAATGTTAGCTGAAAATTATTTCAATACAGCGAATCAATTGAAAGATTCTGGACAACTTTATACAGCAATGATTGCTTATCAAAAAGCTTTGAGCATTAAACCAGATTATGTGGAAGCTTACAAGAAGTTAGCAGAAGTATACTTGATGCAAGGAAATTTTGATGCAGCGATTTCTACTTGCAAAGAAGCAGTTAAAATTAAACCAGATTTTGCTTCTGTTTATTTGACTTTAGGGAATATTTTTCAAAGTCAAAATTTATTTGAACAGGCAATTAATACTTACGAACTGGCTTTAAAGATTGAACCTGATTTTGTACAAGTTTATGCTAATCTTGGCAGTGTTTATTATAAACAGAGGGAGTTTAATTTAGCTATTTTAAATTATCAAAAAGCTTTAGATATTAATCCAAATTTGGCATCTGTGGAGTTGATGTTAGGAAATGTATTTGCTCAGATAGGGGAATTCGATCGGGCAGTTTATTGTTATCAAAAGTTGCTGCAACTTGAACCAGAAGAGCCTAAAGGTTATTTCAAGTTGGCAGAGGTATTTGCTCTGTATACAAATCTTGAACCAGCTTTTGATTATTATCAAAAATCTTTATCTATTCAACCAAATTATTGGGAAGCTTTCGCCAAGTTATATAAATTGCTAAAAC
>NZ_JAAHGT010000965.1 GCF_010672385.1 Okeania sp. SIO2F4 | reverse complement strand
TGGATAAAAAATTGCTAGGATATTTCCACACTTGCTTCAATCAAGTATGGTTTTAACCAGAGGTAATTATTAATTAATAATTAGATATAATTTTCATTATCAATTATTCATTATCCATTATCCATTAATGAAAATTATCCACTTCTTAATTTAGTCCAGTATTTGTCATAAACTTCTTCATATTTACCCAGTGGAGCTAAACTTTCGCACTTTTGAATAATTGACTCTGGAGGAAATAAAGTAGGGTCTTTTTTTAGTTCTTCTGGTAATATTTGATAAGCTGCACGAGAAGGTGTCGTAAAACTGAGTCTTTCTACAATTTCCGCTGCAATATCTGGCTGTAACATAAAGTTAATCCATTGATAAGCACCATCTGGGTTAGGAGCATTTTTCGGAATTACTAATGTATCTATCCACAGGGAAGAACCACTGCTTGGAGTAACATATTCTAAATCTTCATTTTCTGGTTTAATTTCTGCTGCATCAGAAGAATAACACATAGCAATCAACAAATCTTCTACCAAAATTTGAGACCGCCAACCATCTGTAGTAAAAGAAGCGATCGCTGGTCTGAGTACAAGTAACTCTTGGTAAGCTTGCCTAATATTTTCTACATTGGTAGAGTTGTAAGAATATCCTAATTTTCTTAAAGCACACCCCATCACCTCTCGCACGTCATTCACTAAAGTCATCCGCTTCAATACTAAATCTCGATTTTCCCAGAGATATTCCCAATCATTAGGCGCTTTTGGTAACAGTTTACTATTGTAAATTAAACCAGTAGTTCCCCAACTTACGGGTACACTATAGACATTACCAGGATCGTATGTCGGGTCTTGAAATTGGGGAAATAGATCGTCTAAACCAATAATTAGAGAGTGGTCTAACTCTGTCAGCAAATTTAGGGTAACCATTTTTTGGACCATATAATCAGATGGATAAATAATGCTATATGCTCCACCCCCTCCTGCTTGTACTCTAGCTAGCATTGACTCATTAGAGTCAAACACATCTGCAACTACTTTGATACCAGTTTCATCGTAGAAGCGATCGAGCAAATCTTGATCTGTATACCCTGCCCAAGTATATATATATAGTAAATCTGAATCACCCTGCATTCTAGGGTTAGATTTCACTTCAGCTAATCTCCAACCACAACTAGAAAGGGTTGAAACTGCCATGGTAGCTGCTGACGCTTTCAGAAATTGACGTCTAGAAGTACTAGCATTTTGCTTGTAAATTGATTTAGCTACATCATTTCGCTGGTATTTCTGTAAATTAGTTGGAGGCACAGTAGTTACAAGTTTAAAGTCAAAAGTATAGCGCTACGCGCAAGTCAAAAATCAAAAGCGCAAAGTGCGGTCTTGGGGTCTCCCCAAGTGGAGCAACTTTGCAAGATAGTCAAAAGTCAAAAGTAATCCATGACTTAGTTTGAGCATTTATAAATTTTCTAACCTTTGCTTCGACTGCTATAAGTTTACGTTTTAATTGTGTTTAATTATTTATTTTTACGATCTTGATTCAGTTAAAGCCAAACAATTGTGTTTTGCCCAATAAACATAGATAGGAGTATCTGGGTTGGGCAAAGTTCCTTCTGTATTTGGCTGCCTTACCATTATCCGATCGCCTGACAATAAATTTACTTGATAATGTACATGAGTTCCCATATACATTACATTCATCAACCTGCCTTCAAAACAATTTTCTGATACATCTGGAGAATACAGACTCAGATTAACTTTTTCTGGTCGCACACTTACGACTACTGAAGCTCCTCCATATATTTCTCCGTTTCTTCCCTTCTCACTCATTTTTGATTGTTCTACAGAAATCTTCAGACCACTATCTGTCTTAACAACCAGACTAGAATCATGATTATATTCGACCCGACCTTGAAATAAATTTGTATCTCCAATAAAATCTGCCACAAATGGACTCTGGGGGCGCTCGTAAATTTCTTGAGGAGAGCCTATTTGTTCTATTCTACCCTCGTGCATCACAGCAATACGGTCTGACATACTCATGGCCTCTTCTTGGTCGTGAGTTACCATCACAAATGTAACGCCCAAGTCTCGATGTAAATTGGACAATTCCATTTGCATTTGTTTACGTAGCTTTAAGTCTAGGGCACCGAGAGGTTCATCTAATAATAATACTGTTGGACGATTTACTAAAGCTCTTGCTAAAGCCACCCGCTGTTGTTGCCCACCAGATATTTGATGAGGATAGCGATCGGCAAATTTCTCCATTTTCACCAACTGCAAAGCTTGTGCTACTTTTTCCTCAGTTTCGGCTTTTCCTAAACGTTTGATTCGTAGTCCAAAAGCGATATTATCTTTAACACTCAGATGGTTAAATAAAGCGTAGCTTTGGAAAACAGTATTTACTGGGCGGCGGTAAGCAGGAGTTTGGCTCATAGATTTGCCTCTAATCATTATTTCACCTGCTGATGGGGTTTCAAACCCAGCTATTAAGCGTAATGTGGTAGTTTTGCCACAGCCAGAAGGTCCCAGAATACTAAAAAATTCTCCTTGACGAATATTGAAGTCCACACCCCGTACTGCTGTGTGGCCTTCAAATACTTTGAATACTTTACGCAGTTCAACGTCGTTTTCGGTTTTGGTTAGGGTCGTCCCAATATTCAGTGCAGTTTGAGTCATAATTATTATGTCTTGAGTGGGGAATATGCTTGGGAAATTGGGTCTTAATAAATTTAAGTATTAGATTTTTTAGTATTTTAGCAGTTCTGGCTATTACGCTTCACATTAAAGTAAGAGCAGCCTAATTAGTCTGGAGGATTATTTTGTTAGTTTTGTTTTCTCTGGTCAAGACAACCTCATAGATCCATATTCAGGATTTAGGATTAAATAAAAGACAATTGAGATGCAATACGCAAGATAATCGTTGATTTTAAATTCTCTTTTTAACATAAGCTTTTTCAGTCTCAGACTTGATTGATTTTCCCGGAGTTGAGGTTGTAAGGAACTCTTAAGTTTATTATAGTATTGATTTAGAGATTTTAACGGTCTGCCATTTATCACTCTTGGGTTTTATTCCGGCGCTTATTAAAAGTTTCGGCTGTCGCCGACATGAAAATGTAGTTAAATTGTTTAATCCAATATCAATACTGGCGCAAGGATTTTTCTCTATTCGCAACTGTTTTTCGCATTTCTTCATAAATCACCTCAATTACATAATGGTTAAGTCTAGGGATGAGACGAACTTGTTTAAGAGTGTGAAGTAGGTACTAATGTTTTTAGATAAATTTCAGTTTTACTGAGATTAATAATTCCTTGTTTAAGTTGCCTCTTGCTAATGGCTTGTTTCGTATAAACTACAAGATTTATTCCCGTTATTTTATTTTTATATCTAGGAATACGAGGACGAGATTTAAAATTTGATAGGTTCTGTTTATAAACTTTGTTTGCTGCTAAAAAACTCTTCGGTGTTTCTATCTATTATCATCAAAATTTGTTGAGAGATTTTAGCTGGCATTGCTTGATAGTCTGGTTGAGCAGATAGTATCTTTTGAAGCTGATGATAAGAAAGATAAGTATTTGAAAATATCAAAAACTGATGAACTATGTCTTCTTTAAGGGCGGA
>NZ_JAAHGT010000964.1 GCF_010672385.1 Okeania sp. SIO2F4 | reverse complement strand
TTATTCTAAATCAAATCGTTCGGGCAAATTATAGTCTACCTGTACAGTCCCTAACTGCCATTCTCGCTCCAAGGCATCCTGGAAAATAAAATCTAACTTTGGACCATAAAATGCAGCTTCACCAATTCCCTCAAAATGCTCCATTCCCATTTTTTCCACAGCTCGACGAATCGCACCTTCAGCTTTTTCCCAAGCATCATCAGAGCCAATATACTTATCTAATTTAGGGTCGCGGAAACTTAATCTAGCCCGAAAATTCTTCAGTTGTAGATTTTTAAATACAAATAGAGTTAAGTCTACCACACTGAGAAACTCATCATCAAGTTGTTCGGGTGTCACAAACAAATGAGAATCATCTTGAGTGAAACCCCGAACTCGCGTTAAACCACCTAATTCCCCAGACTTTTCATAGCGGTAAACAGTGCCAAATTCGGCAAGTCGTACTGGCAACTCTCGATAAGAACGTAATTCATTTTTATAAATTTGGATATGGAAAGGACAGTTCATTGGTTTTACAACAAAACCCTGTTCCAGAGCTTCTGCTTGTTCATCCTCAGCCATCATCGGGAACATATCCTCTTTATACTTTTGCCAATGTCCAGAAGTTTTGAATAAATCTATTCTGGCAATATGGGGAGTATCTACAGGTAAATAACCCCGTTTTAGTTGTTCTTGTTGGAGAAAGTCTTTCAGTGAATTCTTTAACATTGTACCTTTGGGAGTCCAAAGAGGTAATCCCGGTCCAACAAGGTCGGAAAAAATAAATAGTCCTAATTCTTTACCTAGTTTACGATGGTTTCTTTTGAGAGCTTCTTCTTTACGTCTTTTATATTCGGCTAGTTGTTCTGGAGTTTCCCAGGCAGTACCATAGATACGTTGCAATTGAGCCTTACTTTCATCTCCGCGCCAGTAAGCTCCAGCGACAGTTTCTAATTCAATTGCTTTAGGATTAATTTGTTTTGTACTTTCAATATGAGGACCTGCACATAAATCCCACCACTCTTCACCAAGATGATAAATGGTAATTGGGTCTTCTAAATCTTGGAGAATTTCTAATTTATAAGGTTCTTTAATTGCTTCAATTCGACTTTTAGCTTCTTCCCGACTGACTTCTTCTCTAATTACAGGTAAATCGCGTTTAATGATTTTGACCATCTCTTTTTTGATGGCTTTTAAATCTGCTTCTGTAAATGGTTCTGGGGTATCAAAGTCGTAGTAAAAGCCATTTTCAATCCAGGGGCCGATTGTTACCTGGGCTTTGGGAAATAGCTTTTGTACGGCCATTGCCATGACATGGGATGTGGTATGACGAATTTTTTTGAGAGCTTCTGACTCGCTAGTGCGAGGTAAATGGATTTTTTCTGGTTGTTCTGGAGAAGGATTAGATTCTGAGCTGGACATTGGCTGTTTATTGTGTGGTTTTAGTTTTATATGTTTTTACAGAAATAGAGGAAGAGTTTGTAAGTTTATAGACAAATATTTATCTATTATCAACTCACTTTTCCAGGTGTTATCCTGAATGGAACTACTCCTCATCCCTCTATTCCATCTGTATAAGCATTTGGAACTGCTTTTCGTAGTATATTATAGCTACCATTGAGGTCAGCATTGATTAACAAGCCATTTTTTGACTTATATAAACCTCTTTTTATTCTTTTTCCACTAAATTTATGTTTGATTCCCTCACTATAATTTAGGATGTTATCAAGATCAAGAAAGCTGGCTTTTGATGTGTAACTTTCTTCGTTGATAATTACTTTTATTCCTACTAATTCGGCTTTATATTTTAATTGCTCTATAAATTTATAATGAGGTATTTGAACAAAGTTTTGGTTGTTTCTTTTCCCTAAATTAATCTCTAGTTTCCATTTTTGATTATTCCCTATGACTAAGGTTGCAATTTGGTTTTCTTGTAAATTATGAATGATTATTCTACTTGCTTGGTGTAAATAGGTCTCTACTTTAAAATTACGTTTTGTAGTTAATTTCTGGATTTGATTTGAGTTCAAAGGTTTTTCAGTTTGTTTTTGTAATTTACTCTGTAGTTCTCCTTTCTTTTTCTTATAAAACTGGTTCATTGATTTTAAAGGTTTACCATTGATTATGAATGGTTCAAACTCTTTGACATTTGAGGAAACTGTTGCTAAGTTTGACAATCCTAAATCAATGGCTGCAACTCGATTATTATTTATCGGTTTTTCTGATTCAACTTCATAAACTGCCTCGAATACATAATAACCATTACAAGGTACTAATCTAATTTGATTGACTTTTCCTTGAATTTTGGTTTGTATTGATATTTGAGTTCCTGAAGGTTCTAATAATCCTTTTTTTAAACTTCTTTTACTAATAGTTTGAGCTGGATAAATCGTCACACAGCGACCTTTTAACTTATCTTTGTATCTTGGTAATTTGGGTTTTCCTAGATATTTATGAGGTTTTTTTGAGTAGTCTTTTATGGAGGCAAAAAACCAACTCCAGTATCTGTCTACTAATCTAATTATTTGACAACTTACTTTACTAGGTATGGCTTTGTAGTCAACATATTCTTTGATTAAATGATAAGTTTGGGCAGAGTTTAAATATTTCTGGTTAAAGATAAATTCTTGTCTGGCAATATAATTAACTGCATTAAATAAATTCTTTGATAAAAAGCATAATTTATCAATTTCTTGATAATTAGAATGGTGTTTGCTAATTATATGTTTTTCAATCAGTTTCAGCATGACAACTCCTGAGTCCTGTTTCTGTGCTTTTATTTGTCACCCTACAAAGTCTATACATTCTCATACTAAGAAAAATAGAAGATATTCTTAACTTTTAAGAGAATAACACGGGTTGTCCTTAAATGTAAATAAATGTCTATATTTTTATTGAAATTAAATAATACGTTATAGTTTTTGCTTACTATATCTAGCGTTTTTATCACAATTTTAATTCCTGGGGATATACAAAGATTGAAATTTTGGAACTGAGACTTTTTTTAGTTTTAAAATTAAATATCAAACGTTATAGTTTTTGATTACTATATGCAAATACTATGTTGCTTAAAATGTTAATATCAGCTTGTCTTGCTATTTCTAACTAACTATCATATTTTTCCTGATTATTTTCTACCCACTCTTGGGCATGACGCAAAATATCTTTTTCTTGGTCTTCACCCTCTTTAATGCGTAAACTTTCAGCACTCATATCTGCCACTGGACTTTGCACTAATTCAAACCATTGTTTAGCAACTGGGTTAGCTGCTAAAAATTTTTTATTAGCTACAATACGCTGTTGAAGTATGGGAAAGCCAATATTTTTCTCCATTTCTAACGAACTATCATAATCACTTTCAATATTTGCAATATTCTCTTAAGTGGAGACTAAAATATTTTCAATCTAGTTTCAGCTTTATTCTGATTTTTCAAGTCTGCTAATAGTAGAATATTTAGAGAAATTTTTAGGAAAGCAAGGTAAAGCTTAGTATTAATTTCTTTTACTTTTTCCCTGTTCCCTAAAATTCTCAAAATTTTTACCTCCAAAACTACAAAACTTCTGTAATTAATTAGCAGCTTGTCTGGAAGTTTCTAACCAACTATCATATTTTTCCTGATTATTTTTTACCCACTCTTGAGCATGACGCAAAAA
>NZ_JAAHGT010000963.1 GCF_010672385.1 Okeania sp. SIO2F4 | reverse complement strand
CAAAATTATAGGTTTTAGTTCATTAATTGATAATTGATAATGGATAATTGATAATTACCTCTGGTTAAAACCGAGAGGATTGAATATTGGGAAATATCATTTCTTTTTTTCCCCTATCCAAGGGGAGGCTTTAAACCAGAATTAATTAATTAATAATTCGGTAAAAGGTAAAAGACCAAGAAAAATACAACTCTATCTCACGGTTCTTGAGAAAAGTTATTTTATATAGCTACAGTCAAAAATTAAAAGTTAGCAATCAAATCATTCCTGTAATTAAGGTAAGAGAATTTGATGGGATTCTAGCAGTAATGGCGACTATAACTTTGAGAATAGTTTCGATTGCTAAAAGCCTTTTCTTTTTCCTAGTTATTGTTATTTTATTCCCTCGATATATTTAATTATTTAACAAATAAAGGCAGATTAGTTTATTAAAATTATTGCTCCTAAATTCTTAGTTTAGCCAAACTATCAAATAATTTTTTGACTTTAACTAAATTTTTATCACCTGGTGCTGTTTCCACACCACTGGATAAGTCTATGCCACAAAATTTATGATTAAATTCTATTTTAGGTTCAGAGACTAATATGAATTGTTGTATTGCTGTTATGACATTTTCTGGGGTTAAACCACCTGCTAATAACCAAGGAAAAGTAGGGTTAAATTCTTCAATAATTTTCCAATCTAAGGTTTGACCAGTACCTCCTAATTTATCTGGATGATAAGCATCTAGGAGTAAAGTATCAATATAATTTTCATAAATATTTGCTTTTTTTAAATCTTGAGGAGATTTAATTCTCAGGGCTTTGATTATTTCTATATTATTTGGTATTAACTGACGTAGCTGATAACAAAATTCTGGAGATTCATCACCATGTAGTTGTATTCCATTTAATTTGGTATTAATAATTATTTCTGATAATAAATTTATTTCAGGATTAACAAATACTCCTATTTTATCAATATTTATTGGTAGTTTCTCGACAATATTTCTGATATTTTCTGGAGTAATATAGCGAGGTGATTTGGGAAAACAGATAAATCCTAGAGCTGTTGCTCCCATCTGAGCGATCGCTTGTCCTTGCTCTAGTTTTGTAATTCCACAAATTTTGACGCGCATTAATTATACCTACTACTCAGTGACATACTCCCACGCCAACCTTAAGGTATGGCGTGGGCTTCTCGTTTCGCAGTTCCGGTACCCCGTCGAACTCCACGAGCTTTAAGGACCGAAGGCCCTGCCGCCCTATTTTTTATATTTATCGCCGCGTTCACATCCCGGTCTATTACCATGTCGCAATGGGGACAAGAATGGGTTCGTATGTTTAATTCTTTAGGGACTTTTTCACCACAGCTTGAGCAATCTTGGCTAGTATTTTTAGGGTTCACTGCTATTGTTTTCTGCCCAGCATTCTCGGCTTTGACAGTTAAAATAGTCAGAAATTGCCCCCATCCAGCATCGTTAATTGATTTACTCAATCTAGTTTTGGCCAGCCCTTTAATATTTAGGTTTTCGTAGGCTATAACTTCGGCTTCTGTTAATAACTTGTTAGCCGTTTTCAAGTGAAAATCCTTACGCTGATCGGCTACTTTTTTATGTTGTTTGGCTACAGCTTTGACGGCTTTTAACCATCTTTTGCTTCCTTTTTTCTTCCTAGATAAACGTTTTTGTAAAGTCTTTAATCGCTGCTGAGATTTTCGATAATATTGAGGTATTGGAACTGATTCTCCAACGCTAGTCACTAAGAAATCCTTTAGTCCCATGTCTATTCCCAGAGTATTTTCTGATGTGGGTTTGACTTCAGAATTCAATAAAGGAACCGATTTATCTTCTAAGGATAGCGTTACATAATAACCATCAGCTTTACGGCTAACAGTAACGGTTTTAATTTGAAAGCCATCTGGCAATGGTCGGTGTTGAATCAACTTGACTTGACCAATTTTGGGAAGATTAATTCTTCGATTGACAATGCAATCTGGCTTGATTTGAGGATAAGTGAAACTACGATAACGACTTTGATTTTTAAATCTTGGTCTTCCTAATTTTTGTCCGTTTTTATCTGTTTTCAACCATCTATCGAAGGCTAGTTTCACCCGCTTAGTACAATCTTGCAGTACCTGAGAATGAACTAATTTATATTCAGGAAATTTCTCCTTGGTATTGACCAAATCCTTTTTTTGAGAATAATAATCAGGGCAATCTTTTAGTTGAGGAATTGGTGTTATTAACGGGCAAGCGTTAACTGGACAGCGATTTTCTTCCCACCATGAGAACCGTTCGCCTAGTCGATAGTTATACTGTCGGCGTAACAAATCTAACCATAATTCTATGGTGGCAATTTGTTCTTTATTGGGTCTTAATTTGTATTGATAAGCGGTTCTCATCGCAAAAAAGCTGTTCCTTTAATCAGGATAACATTAATTGGGGTTGGTAAATCAAGAGATGAAACTTTAAGAGTAATCTGTTTCTGATACCTCTAAATATCTAACCAGAGTAAGTGATGGGTATTACCCCTAGTAGGAAATCGTCTTACCAAATTACCAACGCCGATTTTTGTATCAAAACTTAAAGTTATTGTTAATTATTAAAACAAATTGTAGCTTTTAGCTAAAGCTTCTTGATAATTTGCAAAACATAAGTTGATTTAAACACCACCCGATCGGGCGAGGTATTTTAAATTTGCCCCAAATCTTTTTAATTTAAGGAGATAAGAACTTGATTTACCCTGGCTTAATTCTAGCAGCACAATCTCATCCTCTCTCAGCAGAGTGGTCGCCAAAAGTAGCAATTATAATGATAACTTGTAACTTAGTGGCAATTGCGATTGGCTACTATGCCATTTCAAAGCAAAATCGTGGACAAGGGCCAGATTTACCCGTATCGTTACCAGCAATTTTTACTGGCTTTGGAATACCAGAATTATTAGCTACTACAAGTTTTGGTCATATTTTGGGAGCAGGAATAATTTTAGGGCTTGGTAGTGCTGGTATGCTATAGATAGATATAACCTGATTTTAGTTAAAAATATAGGGGGTTTTCTCTGATTACAGAAGAAAATCCCCCATTTTTAGTTTGTAATTTCATAGATGTCCAAATTAGGTATTGATTGTTATTGTTGACCAGAAAATTACCGAAGAGCCTACCAGCAGCTATATTGCTCCTTGGAAGTGGAATGACTTAATTACTTATTCCACACTTTGCTGATGCACTAACCTCTAAAGTTAATTTAGTTATCAAAATGTTGGCATTTATACCCGCGCTCTCCCGCAGGGGAGCGGAGGGATGGGAATGCCAATCAATGTTCCGGTTTTACAAATAAACTGTTAAAATGTAAATGTTGAAAATTAATCAGTAGATGGTTGAAAAAGCGTACAAATTTAGATTTTACCCCACTCTGGAACAGGAAAGTCTGTTGCGGAGGACTTTGGGTTGTGTGCGCCTAATCTATAACAAAGCCTTAGCTGCTAGGACTCAAGCTTGGTATGAACAAAAACAACGAGTAAGTTACAAACAAACTTCGGCCATGCTGACGAACTGGAAAAAACAGAAAGATTTAGATTTTCTTACTCAAGTAAGCAGTGTACCATTGCAGCAAGGCGGTAGTCCATTTACAAACTGCTTTCACCAACTTTTTTAGT
>NZ_JAAHGT010000962.1 GCF_010672385.1 Okeania sp. SIO2F4 | reverse complement strand
AGAAACTGTACAACTTGCGTTGGCAATTAATACAGAAAAAGCTCGTTTCCTGACGGAATGCTCCGCAAACAGAAATGATTATTACTCCCTTGTTATTAGAAATCAGAAGACAAGCAAATTATGCAGTTAGTTTATTCTCAGGAATTGAATTTAATATTGACTTTGACCGAAGTTTAAATGGGTATTGTGACTTTTTAATTAGTCGTTCTCCAGAACAGTTAATAATTAATGCTCCTGTAGCAGTTATTGTTGAAGCAAAAAATGAGGATATCAAGGGTGGTTTAGGACAATGTGCTGCCACAATGTTAGCGGCACAATTATTTAATGAACAGGAAAATCAAGAAATTAATCGAATTTATGGTGCGGTCACAACTGGAGATATTTGGAAGTTTTTAAAGTTAGAAGGAAAGGAATTAATGATTGATTTAAGTAATTTTTATATTAAAGATGTTGAGCAAATTTTGGGTGTATTATGGCAAGCTGTTAAATAACTGGCTGACTGCTGAATTCTTACTTTTTACTCTAGTAAAATCTTGAAAAACTCCATCATAAAAATACTTTTTCAGCAAACCCTAAATATCTATAATATCATGTCCTGTTGAACAGTTATAAATAACGACGGAGGAGTCAGGAGGGAAGAAAGATGATTTGTGTCCGATAATTGATTTAGTACCTTAATATTTACTTCATAAATCAGCTATAAGTTTATAAATCAGAATAATAATAATCCCACCAATTACCATATATGTTGAATATTATATCTAACTCGTCGTTATTGCGTAGAGATAAACATTTTTCTTTACCAGGAGGCACATAAGCAATACCAAATTCATCAAACATAAAGGTACCAGTTTTAAAGAAAGTACATCCTTCGCGTTGGTGAATGGACTCAACATAAAACCATCCAATTCTGGTATCGTATTGACATAAATTAGGATTATTTACACAATTCATTAAAGCAGATTCAGATAAATTTAATCTAATTGTATCTGTATAAGTTACTAATAAAATGTAGGAAAAAATTAATAATGGTACTCCTATGGCTTTAATTAAAGTTTTTACCGGAGAATATTTCAGCTTATCTTTTTTGACAAAATATATGAATATTCTCACAAGTTCTATGACCCAATAAATGCCGATAATTAAACAAAAAATCAGAGCAATTATCAGAGCAATTAAATATACTAGCAATTCAAG
The DNA here is from genome assembly GCF_010672385.1 of Okeania sp. SIO2F4. Lineage (GTDB taxonomy): Bacteria > Cyanobacteriota > Cyanobacteriia > Cyanobacteriales > Microcoleaceae > Trichodesmium. The sequence goes on along the minus strand of NZ_JAAHGT010000962.1, from coordinate 2,443 downwards.
GAAAGACCTAAAAATTAATATAATTTGCCAAAATGGAGCTATAAATACAATTAAACAAAGAAAAAGTACAATTATTTCCCAATAACTTTTGATTATTTTATACTTCAAAGTGTATTTATCTCCCTATTCAAAAAAAATATTTTTTCAGCAAATCCTAAATATCTATATCTATAACAATAGAACCTTGATTTTCTAGTAGAAAAGGCGTCTACCTTTTTTTAGTCTAGATTATTCATTATTGTTTCCTTATATATGCCTTCATATTGTAGTAATATACTATAATAATCGGGACTTACACGGGAGGAACCAAGTTTATAGGGTAAATCATTTTTAGGATTACTATATCAATTATAATGACTATATCCCCACCAATTACCATATATTTCTACTATTACATCTGACGGGTTATCGCGATATAAACAATTTTCTTCACCAAGAGGCACATAAGCAATACCAAAGTCATCAAAACCCCAGGTAAAAGTTGTAAACAAAGTACATCCTCTGCGCTGGTCAATAAACTCAACATAAAACCATCCTATTCTGGTCTCTTCTTGGCATAAATTAGGAGTATTTACACAATTCATTAAAGCAGATTCAGATAATTTTAATCTAATTGTATCTGTAAAAACTGCTAATAAAATAAATAAAACAATTAATAATGGTACTCCTATGGCTTTAATTAAAGTTTTTAACGGAGAATATTTCAGCTTATCTTTTTTGACAAAATATATGAATATTCTCACAATTTCTATGAACCAATAAATACCGATAATTAAACAAAAAAACGGAGTAATCATTAGAGAAATGAAAAATAATGCAAATTCAAGGGGAGACCTATAAATTAATAGAATTTGCCAAGCTAGAGCTAGAGGTACAATTAAATAAAGAAAAAGTACAATTATTTCCCAATAACTTTTGATTAGTTTAAACTTCAAAGGAAAACCTCGTAGAATAGTTAATAATTATGTCTTCTGATAAATAAGAACAATTGATAATCCCCCTAAATCCTCCTTTGAAAGCTATGCTTTACCCACATATTTCTTGACATAAAACTTGACAAAACTAACAAATTATGGGTAAGTCCCAGTTCGGCTTTTTGGGGAGAAAGATGTATGAAAAAGTACATTTATTTGTAACTATTTAAGTATTTTAACTTAGTTGCTATGGTTTTTTCTCCGTGTCTCCCCCTCTCCGTGTATCCCCGTCCGCACAAGGGTTTCAGGAGTTATGGGTAAGGGATAGCTTTGAAAGGGGGAGTTTTATATCCCCCCTTTCAAAGCAAGAGGGGATATAAAACTGTACCTCACGGTTTTTGGGAATTGCTATATTACACAAGAGTTTTGAGACCTATATATAGCCTCTACTGCGTAAATCTTAACCCAATAAACCCTTATAACTGTAAATATTAAAGCATGAAGAACTTGGTATACTTAGTTTTTAGCAGTTATTTTCAAGTAAATTTTTAATTGCTAAAAGCTAGGTAAATATAAGACTCTTGGTAAAGTTTACAAATCAGCTCTTAGTATTGTTGTGGAACAGGCAGGATGCCTGTTTCTACATTTACTCTTTTTTATTAAACTAACTCCCTGGATGAGTCATATTTTTCGGAACTACAATTTCGTCAAATTCCTCTGTCGAAACATAACCCAACTCCAAACAAGCTTCCTTCAAAGTTAAATCTTTCTCATGGGCAAAATGTGCAACCTCCGCAGCCTTATCATAGCCAATTTTCGGACTTAAAGCTGTCACTAACATCAAAGACTGTTCCAGATAAAACTCAATTTTTTTCTGATTTACCTTCAAATCAACTAATAGAAAATCAGTAAAATTATTGCAACTATCAGCAATTAAATTAATCGACTGAATCAAATTAAAAACCATCATCGGTTTATAAGTATTTAACTCAAAACTCCCCTGAGCACCAGCAAAAGCGATCGCCGCATCATACCCCATCACCTGAGTTGCCACCATTGTCATTGCCTCACACTGAGTAGGATTAACTTTTCCTGGCATAATTGAAGATCCCGGTTCATTTGCAGGCAAAATCAACTCCCCAAACCCACATCGAGGTCCGCTTCCCAACCACCGAATATCATTAGCAATTTTCAGCAACGAACCAGCTAAAGTTTTCAAAGCACCACTCGCCATCACTATTGCATCGTGAGCAGCTAAAGCAGCAAACTTATTAGGTGCAGACACAAAAGGCAACCCGGTTATTTCACTAATATGTTTGGCAGCAAGTTCGGCAAAACCACTCACCGTATTTAATCCAGTTCCCACCGCAGTGCCACCTATAGCTAATTCATACAAATCTGGCAATGTATGAGTAACACGTTGCAAATTTGCATCTAGTTGCGCCACATATCCGGAAAATTCCTGCCCCAAAGTTAGAGGTACTGCATCTTGTAGGTGAGTACGCCCTATTTTGACAATTTCCGAAAAA
>NZ_JAAHGT010000961.1 GCF_010672385.1 Okeania sp. SIO2F4 | reverse complement strand
AGTCGTGAAAATTAAGAATGATAATTATTCTATAAGTATTAGTGATACTGAGGAGGAAAACCTACATAGTTTGCGCAAAGAAGTAAAGCGGGTTCGTTACCAAATGAGTTTATTTACTGAATTTTACGGCCCAACTTATGAGGCTTATTTAAAAGATATGAAAGAACTCCAAGAATATCTTGGTGATATTCAAGATAGTGCAGTTTTAAGAGAATTTATGGAAAAGATATTGCAATCTAACATTGAAAAAGTTCTTCCCAACTTGGCAATGCAACTGAAACAAAGTCGAGAGAAAGCATTGCGGAAATGGCAACTTTTGCAAAGACGGTATCTTAATATTCAAGTTCGACAAAATTTCCGCTCAGAATTATTGCGACCTGTGACATAATTTTGAATGAGTATATATCTATAAGTAGAGAACAGGCAAAAGCTTATATGGCAATAGGACAGCAGTGGAAAAAAATTTCCGTTGTCGCTAAAGGGGAACCTCCGGAGGATGTCAAAAGGTCTAACTTTTTACTGCTACTCTTATAGTTGAAGATTGGCAGTAGTTCAATAATTGATAATTAACAATTAGACCTCTCCAGAAAAGAGGAAACAGGGAACACTTGACTGGGAACAGGGGGGAGTAATTGATAATTTATGGATAAGAATTGATTTTATTTTGGGAGAAGTCTATTAACAATTAATAATTACCTCTTATTAAAACATTGAGGATTGGTTAATCTGACTTCTGACTTCAATTAGTGGGATATTAAAACTAGCCACTAATTTTTACTTCTGACTTCTGACTTCTGACTTCTGACTTCAATTAGTGGGATATTAAAACTAGCTACTAATTTTTACTTCTGACTTCTGACTTCTGACTTCTGACTTCAATTAGTGGGATATTAAAACTAGCCACTAATTTTTACTTCTGACTTCTGACTTCTGACTTCTGACTTCAATTAGTGGGATATTAAAACTAGCTACTAATTTTTACTTGTGACTTCTGACTTCTGATTTCTGACTTCAAAAAGCTTAACCTATTACTAATCTTTTAATTACCTAATTTTTACTTTAGTGAGATAAGCTCGACACTGTGTATCACAAATCAGTATTTTTTTTACTGAAATATTTAAATATGGCTCCAACTTCAAGAGCAATTATAGACACTAATCAACATCATGTAGGCACTGAACCTCATCTACACTTTTATCAGAAAGGAGAAACAATACCTTTAATGTCCCAAGGTATTTGGCAAATTTGTCAGGGTTTAGTGCGACTCAGTACCCTTTATCCAGTAGGTGAAGAAGGTCTTTTGGGTTGGGCAGGGCCTTCTATGTGTTTTGGCAGTTGTTTTTCATACTTGGACAGTTGTCGAGCAACTGCTTTGTCAGATGTTTGTTTAATGTTCTACACGATGATCGAAATAGAAACTTCCCCAAAACTAACCCAAGAGTTGTTGCCTCAGTTAGGAAGACGATTTAGGCAAACAGAGGCTTTATTAGCGATCGCTGGAAAACGACGAGTAGAAGATCGTCTGTATCAATTATTATTGTTGTTAAAGCAAGAATTTGGTCAATCTTTGGGTGATGGTACTAGGTTAAATATTCGTTTGACTCATCAAGATATTGCTGCTGCAATTGGTACTACGCGAGTAACTGTCACCAGACTATTAGGAAAATTAAAACAGCAGGAGTGGATTAGTATAGATAAGGATCGCCATCTAATCTTGAGAAATGAGACTTTTGCAAACTCATCGGATTTGTTTAGATTTGACAGAAATACTCATTGCAGAACTTAATATACTCCTGACGTTACGCTTAGGTGACAATGAGATACTTTTCAGTCTGGGAAACCCTGACCATAGTTTTGACAGAATAGAAAAAATTTATTGGACTTCTCCAAAAATTAAAAATAAAATTAATTCTTATCAAGGAATTATTAATTACTTCTCCCCTACTCCCTACTCCCTACTCCCTACTCCCTACTCCCTACTCCCTATTCCCTACTCCCTAGATTGCACATAGCGTCGCCGTCGTACACGACGTTCTTTTAATATTAAAACTTCTGCCTGATTTTCTTCTCTAGCAACCCGAACTAATAATCCAGCTAAAAGCAAACTACCAATCATTGAACTACCACCATAACTAAACATTGGTAATGGCAAACCTGTAGTTGGTAGCGCTCCAGTAGCAACACCTATATTGAGTAAAGACTGCCCTACTAAGGCTATCATAACTCCAATGGCTACAAGTTGATGTTCCATGAGTCGAGCTTTGAAGGCAACTTTCAGAGCCATAATACTGTAGACAACTAATAAGAGAAATAATATTAAAGCCCCTACAAAACCAAACTCTTCAGCATAAACAGAAAATATAAAGTCGCTGTAGGGAATAGGGAGAAAATGTAACTTTTGTTGAGATAATCCAAAACCACGTCCCCAAATATCTCCAGAAGCAACTGCTAGTAAACTTTGAACCAACTGATAACCATCACCCATTGCATCTGCCCAAGGATTTGTAAAAGAAAGAATTCGCCTCCTTTGATAATCATTAATGCTGACACTAATGGTAGCTAAAAGAAATCCAGCTAAAGCAATACCTCCAAGATAAAAGTAAGGTAGTCCAGCAGCAAAGGCAATAAACCATAAAATCATACCACATAAAGCGGTGGTACTCAAGTTAGGCTGCAGGAGAATAGATGCTAGTACCAAAGAAAAAATGGATAACCAAGTTATTCTAACTAACCAACTCAAGCGATTCCATTTACTAAACAAATAAGCTGCTTGTAGCACTAGAAAAGGTTTCATTAGTTCAGAGGGTTGAAGCAGTACTGGGCCTAAAGATATCCAGCGAGTTGCCCCATTAATAGTGGTTCCTACTCCGGGTATCAAGATAATTAATAATAGAGTAAGTATCAGAATTAAACCTACTTTGGCACTTTGTAATATTGCAGACAAGGGGGTATAAACAACTATATTGAATCCCACCATCCCTACTAAAACCCATATTAACTGGCGTTTAAAGAAGTATAGGCCGTCTCCATATTCTGTTGCAGCACTGGCATAGGAAGCTGAAAATAATACTACTAGACCTATACATAGCCAGAGAAATGTTAACCATCGTAATAATCTAGCTTCTATTGCCCATGTTTGGACTTTAGGGTCAAAAAAAGGAATTAGATAACGTAAATCCATAATTTAGGGAGTAGGGAATAGGGAATAGGGAATAGGGAATAGGGAATAGGTAAGAAAAAATTTTAAGATACCATAATAAGTTGTTTTAGTCTACTACTTTCATATCTAAAACTTTTTTATAGATGCGATCGCAACGTTTTGTTTCGACACCAGTTGTTAACTGATAACCATTACTTTCATATAATTTAACAGCTTCTTGCAATACTGTTGCTGTTTCTATCCAAATTTCTTGAAATTTACGTTCAGCAATTCTTTTTTCTAATTCTTTTAATAAGAATTTGCCTAATCCTTGACATCTAATTTCTGGTAATAAGTACATTTTTCTAATTTCGACTGCTTTATTACCTCGTTCAATTGGATAATATGCTGAAGTTCCTAATATTTTTCCTTGTCGTTCTATTACCCAAAATTCTCCTCCTATATTTTGATAGAATTTTTCTACTTCTAAGACATCTTTATCTGCTA
>NZ_JAAHGT010000960.1 GCF_010672385.1 Okeania sp. SIO2F4 | reverse complement strand
GTTTTCACAAAGGTAGACTACAAAATTTCTGCCTTCTGCCCTCTGCCTTCTGCCTTTAATCCAAAATATTTGTATTCTATAGTTAATGAAAAGCGCTATAACTCCATATACTGGTGTTTAGTAAGACTATTAATACAAGCTTTATTTTTAATTTTAGTAAATAGTAATTTCATACCAAAATCAATCTATCTACTCATACTATTTATCTAAAACCTGTTCCTACGACCCTTACCTTCTCTCAAACTCTTGACTCACATGATGAACTAGACAAAATATGTGGATAAAATCTCCAATTCAGTAATTGACGAAAACCATCAAAAAGTAAATAATTGAAAACTTTTTTACTACTAGCAGCTTGATGCAATTTAACAGTTGGTATAGATGCAAATTTTGGAGCTAATTTAGCTAGAGTTTCAACGGGAATAGCAAATGCTAAATGACTCATTTTTTGGCGCAAAATCAAACTCGGTTGAGAGCCATCACGATATACATAAGGATTTCCCCATAAAGGATAAGCGTGCATTCCATTAATACCAACTACTTGCCCGTAAATATTTAGTAAAGGACCCCCACTCATACCCTTTTTTACGACATTAGTGTAACCAATTTGATAACCCTTTTCTAAGGGGAGGTCAGACAAAATTGAAATTCTTCCTCTAGTGAATAAAAGTTCTTGATCTTGAGGTTTTTCTAAAGTAGGAAATCCCGCAGCAAAAGTCTTATCTCCAGGAGAAAGAGTAGTAGAATTTTCCAGAGATGCAACAGTGTAAGTAGAGTGAGTGCTGCGAAATTCTAATAAAGCTAAATCATTTTCTTGAAAGTCTTCGTTTTCTATTTTATTTGCTTGATAAAAAAGACCATCTGGAGTCTGAATAAGAAAAGATTTATAGTCAGTATCTAAAACGTGCTGATTAGTAACAACTGTATAAACTTCTCCCTCCCGTTTCAAGATAATTCCTGAACCCCAACCATTTTCAGAAATAACTTTAACAGTTATTGATTGAGCTAAACTTTTAAGCTCTTTAATCGAACAAAAATTATTACAGTCAGCACAATTTTGACTTTGTATTTGAGTTGCTGAACTTTCCAGGTCAGAAAAATTTTTAGACAACTTTTGTATTGGCAAATAAAATAACCCACTACCAATAGAAGCTGCCAATATCAGCGATCGCAGATTGACAAAATATAGCACTATGCAAATAGGTTAAGACATTTATAAACGCTCAAACTGACTCTTACTTTTAACGTTTGACTTTTAACTTGCGCGTAGCGCTATATTACTCCATTCCCTTGCTTACTAAACTTTCTAAATAATCATTAAAGTTTAAATAGAAACGAGAACTACTTTCATATAGCGGACCTGTAGTAGCACTAACCCGAATATCAAATAACTTTTGAATTGTTTCACTAGCATTTTGGTAAGGTTTGAGAGTAAATAATACTCCTTGACAAGGACCACCCTTTTGACCAGAAACGCAAACTACAGGTTGACGATTAACAATGCCAGTCGTAATGTAATCTAGTCTGCCATCATCGTAGAATAATTGAAATTTGTTTGATACTTGACGACAACGAGTCATGGGACTATATCCAGCAGACAAGAAATAATTAGAAACCCAGCGAATAACTGGATAAGTGCCTTGTGGTGTTTTGACAAAAGTAGTTGGAATACCATTTTTACCCTGGTCACAATAAAATGTATTAGGTCGAATTACAGGTTTAAATTCCTTAACTACAGACTGTGTTTGATTACAGGAAATTTGATTATCTTGGTCGCAATTTTCTACTATTTTATGAGTACAACTCTCATCTTCTGTACATACAGTCTCTTCATGTTTTTGGCATAGCTCTGCTTTTAGTTCACAAAGTAACTCAGGTTTTGGTCTAGCATAAGTGGGATTATTTATAGTTAAATTAATCCCGAAACATAAGGCAAATACTAGGATAATTTTTGTGGAAATCTTGATTTTCATAACTACTAAATCTTGGGAGATTTCTATTTCAGGTTGTGCCAAACAAATAATTGATAATTATTCATTACTGATAGTTTTGACAACCTTTATCCAATTGATCGAGATTTTTACTATGATTCCGGAAAACTATTTAGAGAATTTTTGGAGTTGATGAGGTATAAAGTTGTAGAGCTTTAGGGAATAGGGAATAGAAATTAGTATTAAACTGTACCTCAATGAATTATGCAAATACGTGGTACTTTTCTAAATTAGGACAATTATATAGTTTTAAGCAGTGTTGGTTTCTTTTCAAGATGGATAATGGGTAAGTGTAAAATTATCTAACTGTTAATAAAACATTGATGGAGAAGATAATTTATACTATTTGCTATTAATTTATAACTTTGCTAAGTATATCCTCCGCTTAGTACCATTACCCAAGAAATATTGGCTTCTGTAAGATTTTCATAACTACTAAATCTTGGGAGATTTCTATTTCAGGTTGTGCCAAACAAATAATTGATAATTATTCATTACTGATAGTTTTGACAACCTTCATCCAATTGATCGATATTTTTACTATGATTCCGGAAAACTATTTAGAGAATTTTTGGAGTTGATGAGGTATAAAGTTGTAGAGCTTTGGGGAATAGGGAATAGAAATTAGTATTAAACTGTACCTCAGCATTCGGGCAAAGTGCTGTAATTCAATCAGTTTCTTCAATAAAGAAGAAGGAATAAGGAAGAAGGAAAAAATTATGACATAATACAGATTTTTTTTTATTTATAGCAATTCCCAAAAAGCGTGAGGTATAAAATTTGTTTGTTTTAGGGAGTAGGGAGTAGAGAGTAGTAATTCGGGTTTGGTAAGAATAGAAAAGAAGAAAAACAACTGTACCTCAGTAACTTAAGAAACACTATAGGCAATAGCCAAAATATTGTGTATGGATGATTAGAAGCAAATTAGTGTAAAAAAAATTAACTATTCAGCCATTAACTATTAGCTTAAATAGCTAATATTCAAAAAAGTCAAAATTTATGCCTTATGGAATATTTTGGGAAGGAGGATAATACCAATTTAATAAATGTTTCCTACAAATTATTATAAGTTAGGAGTCAGGAGTCATAATTTAGCAATTATGAGCCATGGCTTTTAACCATTCCTTTTTGATATTTTTTATCTATATAACAGCTATTAATGGCTTATTTGTCGCCAAAATTATGCTTAACTTTTTATCTAAAATATCGTCCAAATTCAAGTAATTTAATTACTAAATTTATTGGTGATTGGTTGGCAAAAATGGATAACATAAATTACTATATATAGCTTATTTATTAACTAAATACTCAGTAGCTAATTTACTGAAAAATCCTTGTTTTTAAATATATATTTGAGGTGGCTAAATTGATGAAAATTAAATCAAAGGAGTAGTTCTTGATCCGGATTGCCTTTTCCTCCTTTAAAGGTAATAAAACTGAATGCTGAATGCTGAAGACTAAATGCTTACTACGGTATAATAAAAATTACGATATATAGCTTATTTATTAAGCAAATACTCAGTAGCTAATTTACTGAAAAATCCTTGTTTTTAAATATATATTTGAGGTGGCTAAATTGATGAAAATTAAATCAAAGGGGTAGTTCTCGATCAGTATTGCCTTTTCCTCCTTTAAAGGTAATAAAACTGAATGCTGAATGCTGAATGCT
>NZ_JAAHGT010000096.1 GCF_010672385.1 Okeania sp. SIO2F4 | reverse complement strand
TTGGAGGCAAGCGTTTGCGCTTCGCAAAGCTTCACTTTACATGTTGCGGAGCAAAACGCGTAGCGTCCCGGAGGGAAAGGAGACCTCGCCATCCCATACTGACGGAATGCTCCGCTTGCCGACCGCTTTTTCCCCTTTATTGGGGAGGCTTTAAAGGGTGAATTATCTAATTATTTAATTGTTTAATTGTTTAATTGTTTCGGTAAAAATAACTAGAAAAATCGCAGAGTTTAGTTAACAATACAATTGCATCAATAAATAGTATTTAGAAATAGAAAATCCAAATATAGCAAAGTTTTTGAGAATTTGTATAAGTAACAATACATTTAAAATTATGTTAAAAAATTATTAAAAATACGACTTATGGTCTATAGAAAATAATAAGGTGGGCGTATGATACAAACACTCATGTAATTAGTCATACCCAACAAAACCATAGCTATTTAGACGGCCGGAATATCTACACAACAATAATATCTAAGTGATATCTAATTTTAACTATCACTTACGCCTTGTTCAAAATCAACCTAAATCTATAAAACTATGAGTCAAGATACCCAAAGTATTAGTTCTAATTGGGCACATACTCTTCCTGTAAATGCCTCGAAAGTAGAGGCAGATTATGACTTTTTAGCAGATGATTACGACGATCTGATCAAGAAATGGGCGTATGATGGCCCCCGAATTGGTGTTGAGTTAGCCAAACAGTTTTTCTCACTTGAAGACTTGATTTTAGATGCTGGTTGTGGTAAAGGACTTACTGGAGAATCTCTGTATAATCAGGGGTTTACTAATATCATGGGTGTTGATATTTCCCAAAAATCCCTCGATAAGGCGACTCAGCGCCAGGTATATCGCGAACTGGTTAAAGCCAACCTGCAAGAACCGCTTTCATGGCCAGACAACACTTTTGATGCCACCTACTGTATTGGAGTGCTCACCTATTTTCCAAATCACTTCCCTTTACTGGAATTTTGCCGTGTAACCCGTCCAGGGGGATGGGTAATCTTTTCACAACGGGTTGATTTATTTGAAGATGGGGGTCACGCCAAAGAATATAATACTATGGAATCCCAAGGATTATGGCAACAAAAATACATTTCTCAGCCAATGGCTTACCTTCCTGGACATTCAGAATATGCCCAGAACATCCTCGTCTATTACCTTGCCTATCAAGTTACTCAATAATTGCATAGATTATCAAGAATTTTTCAATAACTAACCCATGTCTAGATTTGCATCTAACTTGAAAAAGACTGAGATCCCTTGTCTTTGAGGTCAATTTCTTCCTGAGAAAAACAACAGCACTTCACAGCTAATAGATCGGCAAGCAGAACTTAGACCCCAGGCCATAGCTTTATGCCAGGGCAACAATCAACTAAGCTATTCAGAATTGAGAGTACGATCAAATCAACTAGCCCATTTCTTGCAATCTAGAGGATTGGGGCGTGGTAAATTCGTTGGAATTTACATAGATCGCAGTTTGGAAATGGGGATTGGATTGCTAGGTATTATGAAATCTGGAGCTACTTATGTTCCCCTATATCCAAGCTTTCCAGCAGAACGGTTGAAATTTATGATAACTGATGCTGGGATTGAGTATATTGTATCAACCACAAGGTTGGCCTCCGCGATTCCAACGCTTAATGTAGAAGTTCTAAAGTTAGATACATTATATGAACAACTTACTACACTACCAATTGATTCGCCAGAGGTAACGCCCTTACCAGAAGCTCCTGTTTATCTAATCTATACATCTGGCTCCACTGGGAACCCAAAAGGGGTGATGGTACCTCATAGCGCCTTCGTGAACTTCTTACTATCCATGCAGATTTCACCAGGTATTAAAGCTAGCGATCGCCTACTTGCTGTTACCACCATTTCCTTTGATATATCTGGTCTGGAACTCTATCTCCCCTTAATTACTGGTGCGAGTATTCGTTTGCTGACGCGCAGAGAAGCACGCAATGGCAAGATTCTGAATCAACTCACCGAAAGTGGTGAGATCGCGATCATGCAGGCAACACCCACAACCTGGCAAATGATGCTCAATTTACGTTGGCAAGGACATCCTAACCTCAAAGTCCTGGTTGGAGGAGAAGCATTTCCACCAGCATTAGCCAAACGAATGATTGGTAAATGTGCCGAAATTTGGAATATGTATGGTCCAACTGAAACCACAATTTGGTCAACCCTGGCTCCGATTACAGATGCAAAAATCTCAATTGGAGTCCCAATTCACAACACTCGCATCTACATTCTGGATAATAACGAGATCGGTATTGGTGGCAAAGGTTTAGCCTTGGGTTATAAAGATCGCCCCCAGTTGAATGCGGAAAAATTTGTGGATTCGCAAATTGCAGGGGAACGCATTTATCGCACTGGTGACATGGGTCGCATTGATGAGTCTGGAAAATTACATTTCCTGGGTTGCATCGATCATCAAGTGAAGGTGAATGGATTTCGCATTGAAACGGGTGAAATTGAAGCCCATATTGACGAATATGAGGGAGTACAACAATCCCTGGTTACGGTAAAATCCTATAGTTCAGATGACTCCAGGTTAGTTGCCTATGTAGTTCCTCAATTACACGCTACACCGGACATGGTTGGACTTTGGAAACAGGTTTGGACTAACGCACACAGCGATGAATCGGCAGTTTACGATCCAACCTTTAATTACAGTGGCTACAACAATAGCTTCACTGGTAAACCGATGCCTGAAGCCGAAATGCGGGAATGGGGTCAAAATACCCTCAAGCGCATTCGAGCGCTGAATCCCACCCAGGTCTTAGAAGTTGGCTGTGGAACTGGCATCCTGCTTTTTGGTCTTGCCGAAAACATTAGACGTTATGTGGGAACCGATATTTCTCCGGCAGCATTATCCTATATCCGAAAACAGCTAGATCGGGACTCGGAGTTATCCTCCAAGGTAGAATTACATCATCAGTCTGCGCACAATCTACCAAATATGGAGTCTGGAACTTTTGATGTCATAATCATAAATTCAGTGGTGCAATATTTTCCAAGTATTGATTACCTGGAAAATGTCATTAAACAGTTAATTCCATTGCTTTGTTCCCATGGCTCTATTTTTATTGGGGATGTTCGTAACCTTCTGCTCTTGAATAACTTCCACCAAAAACTGTTGTCAACGGCGACATCGGAAACGGTTAACGACCAACAAATCCAGCAGTCTATGAGCAAGGAAGAAGAACTGGTAATTAGCCCGGAATGGTTTTTAGCTTTGAAAAAGGCAATCCCCGCCATTCCTGAAGTCCATATCGTGCCCCGCTTTGGGCACTTTGAAAACGAATTTCCCTGCTATCGCTATGATGTAATTATCTCAATGAATTCCCGTTCTAATCAGATCGTTGAGTGGAACCATTGGATGCAAGAAAACTGGACTAAAACTCGTCTAACACAGATGCTTCAGGAACAAGCAACAGTTCTAGCTTTAGCAGCGGTTCAAAATTCCCTAATTGTTCCAGACAGCGATCGTGCCATTAAACCAGCAGATTGTTTCGATTTAGGTGAAACATACAACTATCGCGTTTACGTTAGTTGGGCAAACAGTGATGAAACCGGGGTGTTTGATGTTGTTTTTTTCAAAAATGATCGGGCACTATGGCAAAGCAGAGAGTCTAGAGGTTATTCGACAGCATCGCCATGAACTGGCTGCAGTGTTGGTAGAGCCTGTTCAAAGCCGACTGTTAAACCTTGCACCTAAAGAGTTTTTGCATGAGCTACGCGCCCTAACCCACTCAGAAGATATTATCCTGATCTTTGATGAAGTAATTATGGGATTTCGGGCGGCGCCTGGTGGTGCTCAGGAATATTTTGGTATTGAAGCCGATATTGCAACCTATGGAAAAGCGGTTGGCGGTGGGATGGCGATCGGGGTCGTAGCTGGAAAAGCCAGGTATATGGATCGCATTGACGGAGGTACTTGGAACTATGGAGACGAATCTTATCCCGAAACGGAACCTACTTATTTTGCCGGTACTTTTTGCAAACATCCTCTAGCAATGTCAGCAGCAAAAGCAGTTCTTCTCCATATTAAGGAACAAGGTGGGGCGTTACAAGCAAAATTGAATGATTCTACAGCGCAACTTGCTCAAGCCTTGAATCACTATTTTCAAACCGAGGGAATCATGCTGCGGGCAGATCAGTTTTCGTCGATTTTTAGGATTGAGTTTCAAAGTATGTTTAGTGAACTCTACCTTCCTATCGAAATGGATCTCTTGTTTTACCTATTGATTCACAAAGGGGTTTATGTTTGGGAAGGTCGTGTCTGTTTTCTTTCAGCAGCTCATACTGACGAAGATATTGAACGCATTATTACTGTGGTTAAAGAGAGCGTTGAAGAGCTACGTTCAGTTGGATATTTTCCATCAAAAACGTCCCCAAAACCAGTTGCTCAAAAAAAAAACGCACTTATCCCCTAACAGAAGAACAGCAACGTCTAGTTGAAATTGCCCAGGATAAACGTGGTTCGACTGCCTATAATGAATCAATTACATTTGAGTTGAGGGGAAGACTGGCTATCGATAGGTTACGGAATGCATTCCAGACTGTTATCCATCGGCACGATGCTCTGAGGACATCCATCGCTGCCGATGGATTCCATCAAATTGTGACGCCAGTCCTGGATATTGAAATTCCTTTGCTGGATTATTCATCTGAAGATGCTCCAGATGAAGCCCTAAATAAGTGGCTTTTAGCAGAAAGTCAACAACCATTCGATCTTTATCAAGAACCTTTAGTTGGAGCAACAATTGTCAAACTTTCTCCAGAGAGATACGCATTTAATATCTGTATTCATCATTTAGTTTCTGATGGATGGTCTCTGGTTGCGATTTTGGAGGAAATTAGTAAGATTTATTCTGGTTGTCTAGATATTCCGCCAATTCAACAATTCACAGATTATTTGCAATGGTATAACCAAGATACCCAAAGCGATACTTTTAAGACATCCGAACTATTTTGGAGTGAACATCTCAGGACGGTATCTCCTTTACGTTTACCTCTGGATTATTCCGAGCCAAAACAACGAACCTACAAAGGTTCCCGCATTAGTATACAGATACCATCTGACTTAACCGTTCTTAGAAACCTACAATAATCTGTTCTATTCCTGCTTCATTCTGGTAACGTCGGCGTTATCCAGTCCACAAGCTGTCACGGTCGAACTGACCGCCATAGCTAGATTTAAACTAGCATTCAAGTCCCTGTCACAGCTAAAATTGCAGTGTTCGCAATTTGATTACGCGCTCTGATAACAACAGAGACTCGCGATTCAGTTCCACACCTACTGCAGGTTTTAGAACTAGGGAACCATCTATCCACAATGGTTAATTTAGAGCCATATAACTCGCACTTGTACTCTAACTGTCTGCGAAACTCGTAAAAACCTATATCAGCAACGGCCTTAGCTACGTTGCATGCAACGTAGCTGTGATTTGCCATCATCCCTGATACATTTAAGTCTTCTATTACTATTTGGCTGTGATTAAGTGCCAAGTAAGTAGTAAGTTTATGCAATGTATCTTTTCTGATATTGGCCATTTTTCTATGCAGTCCAGCTATCTTAAGTTGAGCTTTCTTCCAGTTATTAGACAATTTGGATTTATGTCTGTTTAGGTATTGCTCTCGTGAGAGTTTAGCTTCTAACTCTCTGTAAGGTTTAGCACCTGGAAATACTTCACCAGTGGATAATGTTGCTAAATTTTTAACTCCCAAATCAACACCAACTATATCTACTGATTTCTCAGTAATTTGAGGTATAGTTTCTACCTTGAAACTGATAAACCAACGGTTTGCTTTTCTGCTAATAGTTACAGATTTAGGGGTAACATTATCTGGCAGTATTTCGTATGTTTTAATCCACCCAATCCGAGGTAATTTTATACGATTAAAACCTACTGATATTGAACCATCTAAAGTGAAACCATCATCTCTACCTTTTTTCTTGAATTTAGGCACTCCCGATATTTTAGCAAAACAACGTTTCCAAGCTTCTGATAAGTACCTTAAAGCATATTGGGGGGCACACTTAGAAACTTCGTACCGACCAATAGTTATTAGGTTTAACCATTGCTACCAATAGTTTATGCAAATCAATAGCAGTAGGAAATTTAAGTTTACTCTCAGGATTATTGGAATTGTGCTATACGGATGTTCAATGTCAACCATAGTCCCCAATTCCAGGCGTGCCTTGCAACAAAGCGCGTGTTTAGCTAGTAAGGTTTTCTGCTGATTATTCGGATGTAGTTCAGTTTTAAATCCAAGTAGCATAAAACAGATAATCCCAGATTTTTATAGATAATACCAGATTTTAGCCAACAGTTACTAGCCCTTGCTCTTAAACAACGTTCGATGGCCTGGAATGCTACCCTATTTCACACACTCCTGGGAGCCTATGCTCACCAGATGACCCAGTTTTGCCAGCAAAATACCATCACAATTGGAATTTCTGTAAGTGGCCGTCCAACACATCTGGCCGAACATTTGGTGGGCTACTGTTCACATTTCATTCCCATCTACCTGAAAACTGATGAGAATTCAACCTGGAACCAGCAAGTACAACGAACTAAAGCTGCCCTTAGCCAAGCATTCAAGCATCAAAATGTGCCCTTTGCTCGAATATTAGGCCAACTTCCCCAGGAAAAACAGCAAAACCAGATCCAAGTTACGTTTAACCTTGATATGACGATGGCCATTGATTTAGTGGATCTGCAAGCTCAGATTATTCCTCAGCCCGTAACCTCCGCAAGATATGCAATGGGCCTAAATGTAATTCCTGAACTCGATCGTCTTCATTTTGATTTGGATTACAACACAGATTACTTTAAGGCAGAAACAATGCAAGAATTTCTGGTGAATTTAATAGAGCTACTCCAAGGCGCTCTTACAGATTCAGGACTTACGGATAACCACTATATCTAGTAGGGTCGAAAGTCATTCGCCACTACAAATTGTACTAATAGGACTTAGGCCAGATTTGATATCAAGTCTGTTTAATTGCACATAAAATCTAGGCATTTACAGGATTATGCCTGAAGTGTGTAGGCAGTTGAGTGTGAAATTCTTGACAATACTAGAAATAAGTCAGGACTTACGCAAAATATCAAATCATCCACTATGTGTAGGGGCGATTCGCGAATCACCCCTACTAGATATAGTAGTTATCCCTAAGTCCTGTAAGTAATGAGCGTATCTTATCCTGACTACTGACTATTGACTATTGACTATTGACTAATAACTCCTGTGCTAATAAATAATATATTCAATAAGTTTGCTCCAAGATGGTATTATGACTCTTGGCATATAAAAAAAGCCTACAACCTGTGATTAGTATCTAAACTTTTGTGAATATATCTGATACATCACCAGAAACCATAACTGTTGAAAGTAATACTTCAGAAGTTGGTACTGAAACACCAGAACCCAATCCTTCAATACAAGAGTATTACAAACTGCAACAGGAATTATATGTAATCACCTTGACAATTACAGGTATAATTTTTATCTTTGTCTGGGTTTTTTACTCCCTAAACATTGCTCTTAATTACTTGATAGGAGCAGCGACAAGTGTGGTTTACTTAAGAATGTTGGCTAAAGATGTTGAACGTATTGGCAGAGAAAAAGGAGGTCTGAGTAAAACAAGACTAGCTATGTTTATTGGGTTGATTATAGTAGCAACTCAGTTAAATGAGCTAAAAATTTTACCGATTTTCCTAGGATTTCTGACTTACAAAGCAGCCCTAATAATATATGTACTGCGAACATCGCTGATGCCTAACTCATAGGTATATCAAAAAAAGCGGTCAGCACTCAGCACTCAGCAAGATTATTTCTTTAAAGTTTAGAAGGCGATTTCAATCTCTCCTAAACGATCCTGTACAACAGTTGCAGGGGATTTTAACCCAGTAGGGGCGAATGGCCATTCGCCCCTACAAGCTGAGAGCTGAATGCTAAAAGCTGATAGCTAGTTAATCCACACTTTGACATAAATCGGGAAGCCTGAGAACCAAAATGCTAGATGTTTTAAACACTATTAACTTTTTACCTCTGGCTGAATTGGAAGTTGGCCAGCATTTTTACTGGGAACTAGGTAGTCTCAAAATACATGGGCAAATTATACTCACATCCTGGTTTGTAATTGCCCTGATACTTTTGGCTGCTTTTTTAGCCTCACTAAATGTGCAGCGAATTCCTAGTGGGATGCAAAATTTCATGGAATCTGTCCTGGAATTTATCCGCAGTCTCACAAAAGACCAGATTGGTGAAAAAGATTATCGCCCTTGGGTACCATTTGTTGGTACGTTGTTCTTATTTATATTTGTGTCAAACTGGTCAGGAGCATTAGTTCCTTGGAAAGTAATAGAACTACCTTCAGGAGAACTAGCTGCCCCTACAAGTGACATTAATACAACAGTTGCATTAGCACTACTGACTTCCATCGCATATTTTTATGCAGGTATCAGCAAAAAAGGCTTAGGATATTTTGCTGGTTATGCCGAGCCAGTACCTTTTATGGTCCCATTTAAGATCATAGAAGATTTTACCAAGCCTCTATCCCTAAGCTTCCGTTTATTTGGTAATATTCTCGCGGATGAATTGGTAGTAGGAGTGCTAGTTCTACTAGTACCTTTATTTATCCCTCTACCACTAATGGTTTTGGGTCTATTCTTAAGTGCTATTCAGGCACTAATTTTTGCGACCCTAGCTGCTAACTACATCGGAGAAGCATTAGAAGAACACGGTGAACATCACGATTAAGAGAATAAGTAGGCAGTAGAAAAAAAACTTGCTAAAAAAAAAACTCAAAATCTGGTATTCTAAGCTGTTAGTGGGATAAAAAGTTACCAGATTCATATAGATTGAAGATGGTAGAGTAAAAAGTCCCTACAAAAAGAAGAATCCAGGGTGTCAGAACCCCTGGAGATGTCAAAAGTAAAATTCAGAGTTGATCAGTGATGTGAGATAAAAGCAAGAAATTTGAACTGGTTCAGTTTCATACTCCACTTCAATCATCACATAAATTCATCTAAAAGAGTGACCATTGTGTAGTTGATTGCACTACAGTGTAATCAATATATTTCTAATCGTCAAGTTTGTACTTTAAGTTAAACAAAGGAAAGAGAATTATTATGGATCCATTGATTGCTGCTGCTTCCGTTGTTGCTGCTGCTTTAGCTGTAGGTTTAGGTGCTATTGGTCCTGGAATTGGTCAAGGAAATGCAGCAGGTCAAGCTGTAGAAGGTATTGCCCGTCAGCCAGAAGCAGAAGGAAAAATTCGAGGCACATTACTGTTGAGCTTGGCATTTATGGAAGCTTTAACAATTTACGGTCTAGTGGTATCACTGGTGTTGCTATTTGCTAACCCCTTTGCATAAAAACCCCGATCTATAGAAAGTAGGGTTAATCGGCAGTATTAAAATAATTAGACAAAGTTAGACATAACTAGGTATTTATTCTGATATACTAGTTTGATGTCTAACTTGTTAAGGGTATTTCAAGCTGCAGAACTGCTAGGAGTGTCAACAAAAACAAGTACGACTATGGGAAATTGAAGGACAGATAGAATCAATCGGTCCCGAACCTAGTCATCTGTGAACAAAGGAAAACTATGTGTATCAGTAGGTGGAGTTCCCACCGATTTTAAGCCTGTGGAGAGAAAAAGGTTACAGACTGCGGTCAGTGATTCTCGCATTAAGCAGGAAACTAGCTCCAAAACTCAATTCCAAATGCGTTGAGTAAGTTTGGGTAAGTTTAGTAGAACGGATTTTAGATTTTTGATTTTGTATCTCGAAAATTATAAAATCAAAAGCTATGGGAACCACCAAAAATTAGAGAAAATGATAAATTGGACAATTTTACTAGCTGTTGAAGAAGTAGCAGAAAAGGGTGGTTTGTTTGACATAAACGCAACTCTACCCTTAATGGCAATTCAATTTCTACTTCTGGCTTTTGTCTTGGACAAAATTTTTTATAAGCCTCTGGGTAAAGCTATAGATTCTCGTGCAGATTATATTCGCGACAATCAACTAAAGGCAGAAGAACGTTTGGCAAAGGCTAAACAATTAGCTGAACAATACGAGAAAGAGTTAGCAGAAACTCGTAAACAATCTCAAGCGGTTATTGCGACAGCTCAAACAGAAGCTCAGAAAATAGCAGCTACAAAAGTTGCTGAAGCTCAACAAGAAGCACAAGCGAAAAGAGAACAAGCAGCTCAAGAAATAGAACAGCAAAAGCAAACAGCTTTACAACAGTTAGAAGAACAGGTAGACTCTCTCAGTCGCCAAATTCTAGAAAAACTATTAGGACCAGAATTGGTCAGATAGCAACATTTAGAGTTCAGAATTTAGCAATAAAGTTCTAACCCTGGCTTCAACTGCTATAACTAAACTCACTCAACTGGGATTCAACAAAGATGTCCTAGTTATTCCGTGAGAAGGTCATTTCTTGCAGGAAACTAGGTGAGGAAAGAATTTTTAGTATTAAGACAACGGTGGGTCTCATCGTTGCTGCCTGTGGAGGTGTAGACATTAGTCAGCCTGGGAAACAGGAAGCTCCATCCGTGAGGAGGAGAAGCTCCTGCTAAATCAAAGATTATAGCGGGAGAGAACTTCACCAAGATAATTCAAGGCTTTTTATTAATTGATAATGGATAATGAATAATGGATAATTACCTCTAGTTAAAACCTTAACGGAATTCGATATAGAGAAATCTCCTAGCACTTTTTTTCTCCTTAACTGGAGTTGTTTTAAACCGGATTGATTAATTATCAATTATCAATTATCAATTATCCATTGGTAACGGCTGACTATGAAAGAATATCATGTTAAATGTTTTATGGCTAGCCACAGAAGCTAGTGCAGAAGAAGGTTTTGGTCTAAACCTGGATATTTTAGACACAAACCTGATTAATTTAGGAATTCTAATTGCAGTTCTGCTGTATTTTGCGCCAGGTTTCATCGGGAAAATTCTCCGTGAAAGACGCGCCACTATTGAACAGGCAATCACAGAAGCAGAACAGCGTCAAAAACAAGCAGCAGCAGCATTAGCAGAGCAACAACAAAATTTGACCCAAGCTCAAGCAGAAGCAGAAAAAATTCTGGCTACTGCGCAAACAAGGGCGCAGGAAGTCAAGGAAAGAATTGCACTGCAGGCCGAACAAGATGTGGAGCGGATGAAAGCTACTGCTAACCAAGAAATGGATACTGAAAGAGATAAGGCAATTGCTCAACTGCGCTCAATTGTAGCATCCAAAGCATTGGTACAAGTAGAATCTCGACTGAAAGAAACTTTAGATGATAATGCCCAGCAACAATTAATAGATCGTAGCATAGGGTTATTAGGAGGTCAATTATGAGTGTAATTGCTGGTGAAATTGTAGAACCCTACGCAGCAGCTCTAATGTCCTTGGCTAAATCAAAAGAACTGACTGAGAGATTTGCCGAAGATGTGCGTGGCCTGATTAATATCATGGATGAATCCCCAGAATTTAAGCAATTTATGGGAAATCCAGTTCTTAAACCAGAGGACAAAAAAGCAGTGCTACAACGCATGGTGGGAGAACAAGTCGATCCCTTTATGCGTAATTTTTTAATGCTGCTAATTGATAGAGGTCGGATTATTTTTCTAGAGCAGATTGGGAAACAATACCTAGCACTATTGCGGGAACTGAATCAAACTGTTTTAGCAGAAGTGACCTCGACAGTAGAATTGAATGAAGACCAAAAAAATACAGTCCGCGAACGAGTCAAATCAATGACTGGTGCAAGGGAAGTAGAAATCGAAACTAAAATCGACCCAAGTCTACTGGGTGGTGTCATTATCAAAATAGGTTCTCAGATAATTGACTCTAGTCTACAAGGACAACTGCGTCGAATTGGCATCAGCCTTAAAGCAGTATAGAAGAATTTAGAATTTAGAATTCAGAATTCAGAATTTAGAGTTCAGAAGTTAAATTCTTGCTATGAGTATATTTGAGAGGAGCGAGAATGTCGTAACTGCACTGGCAATTGCTCTCGCTCAATTTTTGTAAAATAACTTGACAACAGAAAAAGAAATATGGTATCAATAAGACCCGACGAAATTAGCCAAATTATTCGCGACCAGATAGAACAGTATGAGCAAGATGTAAAAGTATCTAATGTTGGTACTGTTCTCCAAGTTGGTGATGGTATTGCCCGTATTTATGGGCTAGACAAAGTAATGGCTGGAGAACTGGTAGAGTTCGCAGATGGTACTGTAGGTATTGCCCAAAACCTAGAAGAGGATAACGTAGGTGCAGTATTAATGGGTGAAGGTAGAGAAATCCAAGAAGGCTCTGCTGTAACCGCTACAGGTAGAATTGCCCAGGTGCCAGTAGGAGATGCCTTGATTGGCCGGGTGGTTGATGGCCTCGGTCGTCCAATTGACGGTAAAGGAGATATTCAAACCACTGACAGTCGCCTGTTGGAATCACCAGCTCCAGGAATTATCGATCGCCGTTCTGTTCATGAACCTATGCAAACAGGTATTACTGCGATTGACTCCATGATTCCTATTGGTAGAGGTCAGCGAGAACTAATTATCGGTGACAGACAAACCGGTAAAACAGCGATCGCCATTGATACTATCATTAACCAAAAAGGCGAAGATGTTGTTTGTGTATATGTAGCTATTGGTCAAAAAGCTTCTACAGTAGCTCAGGTAGTAGGTACTCTAGAAGAAAAAGGCGCACTGGATTATACGGTTGTAGTTGCAGCTAATGCTAGTGACCCTGCAACTCTACAATACTTAGCTCCTTATACTGGTGCGAGTATTGCCGAATACTTTATGTACAAAGGCAAAGCAACTCTGGTAATCTACGATGACCTCTCCAAGCAAGCTCAAGCTTATCGTCAGGTATCCTTACTACTACGTCGTCCACCAGGTCGCGAAGCATATCCAGGAGACGTATTTTATCTCCACTCCCGTCTCCTAGAAAGAGCTGCTAAACTGAGTGACAAACTCGGTGCAGGTAGTATGACTGCTCTACCAATTATTGAAACTCAAGCAGGTGACGTTTCAGCTTACATCCCCACTAATGTAATTTCTATTACTGACGGTCAAATTTTCTTATCTAGTGACCTATTTAACTCAGGTTTCCGTCCGGCGGTGAATGCTGGTATTTCTGTATCCAGGGTGGGTTCTGCGGCTCAAACTAAAGCAATCAAAAAAGTTGCTGGTAAAATTAAGCTAGAACTAGCTCAGTTTGCTGAATTAGAAGCATTTTCTCAGTTTGCTTCTGACCTGGATAAAGCTACCCAAAACCAACTCGCACGAGGTCAGCGCTTGCGGGAGATTTTGAAACAAGATCAAAACTCACCTCGCCCACTTGATAACCAGGTAGCAGTGATTTATTCTGGTATTAATGGTTACTTGGATGATATTCCCCTTGAGAAGGTGACTAAATTTATTGCTGGTTTACTAGATTACTTGAATAACAGTAAGCCTAAGTTCGGTGAAATTATCAAATCTGAAAAGGTACTTACCGACGAAGCACAAACTCTCTTAAAAGAGGGTATAGCTGAATATAAGCAGACATTTTTGGTGTCAGCTTAGTAAATTAGTTGCTCCTAGGTTATAGATAATTAGTGGTTAGTTGTTAACGATCAACAACAATTAGCCACTGATTATTATTAAATAGATTTACTGAAAAAATACTTGAAAGTAACTCTCTTGCTTATTCAAAGATGAGAAAGTTTAATTTAGTCACCTCGAAAGAATAAGACTTACCCACACCGAACCCAGAAACCCAGTTTTTGTAGATGTCTATTGTTAAAATCAAAGTTTATCTTAGGAAACGGGTTTTTGGGCATAAGTCTGAAAGAATAAATTGAGGCTTTTTCTTCTTACTTCTTACTTTTTTTTCTTTCTACACAAAACAATGCCTAATTTAAAAGCTATTCGCGATCGCATCAAGTCGATCAAAAACACGAAAAAAATTACAGAAGCAATGCGTCTAGTGGCAGCAGCTAAAGTGCGTCGTGCCCAAGAGCAAGTAATTGCTACTCGTCCTTTCGCCGATCGCCTTGCCAGAGTTTTATATGGACTTGCCGAACGTTTACAGTTTGAAAGTGTAGACTTACCCCTACTCCAACAAAGGGAAATTAAAACAGTAGGGTTATTAGTAATTTCTGGAAATCGTGGTTTGTGTGGTAGTTATAATAGCAGTATTATTAAGCGTGCAGAAACTAGGGCGCGTGAACTCACAGAACAAGGAATTGATTATAAGTATATATTGATAGGGCGCAAAGCAATTCAATATTTCCAACGTAGAGAAGCTCCGATTTTAAATACTTATGATAACCCTGAAAAAATCCCAACTGCTGATAACGCTTCAGGGGTTTCTGATGAGATGCTTGCTGGTTTTCTCTCAGGATCGGTAGATAGAGTAGAGTTAATTTATACTAAGTTTATTTCACTAATTAGCTCTAAACCTGTAGTTCAAACTCTCTTACCTCTCGATCCTCAAGGTTTGGAAGTTCAGGATGATGAAATTTTCCGTTTAACTACTAAAGGTGGTGAGCTTGAAGTATCACGAGAAACTGTCTCTGTACCTACTAAAAGTTTACCCCGCGACATGATTTTTGAGCAAGAGCCAACTCAAATTTTAGAAGCTCTCTTGCCATTATTTTTGACTAACCAGTTATTGAGAGCATGGCAAGAGTCATCTGCTAGTGAGTTAGCATGTCGGATGACTGCAATGAGTAATGCTAGTGATAATGCTAGTGAATTAGCTGGTACATTAACTCTTTCTTATAATAAGGCTCGGCAAGCTGCTATTACTCAAGAATTGCTTGAGGTTGTAGGTGGTGCTAATGCTCTGTAGTAATACCGTTTCACGGAAGTCAAAAGTCAAAAGTAAGATTTTATCGGCTCAAAATTTTAACTATACAGTAACTTCAGGAAATGATTTCACATCTAAAGTTTGAATCTATTTGTGACATCCTTAAAGTAAATTGCTGTAATTTAGTTATCAGTTGTCAAAGAATCTTTGTCTTTGTCTAACAATAGCACTAATTTTGAGAATTCTATTGTGAATACGTCTGGGATGACTCAGGCGTATTTTTTCAATTTTTTCTGATTAGATACAGGGGTTCTCGTTGCCTGTGAGGTACGCGGATCGCGGGCAAGACGCCTGCACTAAAATTATTTTAGCATTCACACCTTGTACCTCTTTTGTCCGAAATATGCTGTATCTTCAATAATCAAAAATACAATCAATTATCACCCTAGATACATCAATTCTTTTCCTCTACTCCCTACTCCCTACTCCCTACTCCCTCTTTTGCATTATGATTACAGGTAAAACAAAATTATTAGGAGTCATTGGTTATCCTGTCGAACATTCTCTGTCTCCACTGATGCACAATGCTGCAATTCAAGCAATAAATGATCGACAAAATCAACAAAATTTAATTGATTATGTTTATCTACCTTTCCCTATTAAACCAGAAGATTTAAACACAGCTATTGCTGGATTTTCTGCTATTGGTGTTCATGGTTTTAATATTACTATTCCTCATAAACAAGCAATAATACCACTTTTATCAGAAGTGTCGGATATTGCTCGGGTAGTGGGAGCTGTTAATACTGTTTATCGAACAAATAAAGGATGGGTGGGGACGAATACAGATGTGGCAGGATTTCTTGCTCCACTACAAACCTATAATTGGAATTGGCATCAAAAAGTTGCGGTAATTTTGGGTAATGGTGGTGCTTCTCGTGCAGTTGTAGCTGGTTGCGCTCAGTTAGGTTTTGCAGAGATTCATGTTGTTGGTCGTTCGGAAGATAAATTAACTACTTTTCAACAAAGTTGGGTTAATTCTCCTCTGCCAGTAAATCTGACAATACATAAGTGGGATGAATTGTCAAGCTTAATTGCACAGGCAGATTTGTTAGTTAATACAACTCCTATAGGAATGTACCCCAATATTCAGGAGTCTCCAGTAGATGAAGCTATGTTTGACAACTTGTCTCCAGGAGCAATAGTCTACGATCTAATTTATATTCCTAACCCGACTAAGTTTCTTCAGCAAGCTCAGGTAAGGGGAGCGATCGCTATTGATGGTTTAGAAATGTTGGTTCAACAAGGGGCTACTGCTTTAGAATTATGGTTACAACAGTCTGTACCTGTGGATGTTATGCGTCGTTCTTTGCGTCAACATTTAGGTTTGAGTAAATAGGGCTTGCTGAAAAAGTCTTATGGGTGAGGGTAGGAGTCAGGAGTAATGGGAATTATAAAGTAGGTAGTCAGAAAAATAGTCCCTTAATTTTTCTGCCATAGTTATACTAAATTCAAAAAAGATAGTTACAGTAAAATGATGACAAAACTGTTAGTAGATTTGCTGCCGAAGTCGGGGGGAATAATCAAATTATCCCTTGATAAAAAACAATTTATTATAGCTTAATAACTATTTTTAGTCAATCATGGAACAGTTTTACTCTCAGAAAAAATAAATATTATAAATTCTTACCTCCTGACTCCTGACTCCTGACTCCCCTCCTGGGAGGGGTTAGGGGTGGGTTGACTCCTAAGAACAAAGCCACTGTAGCAATATTTGATGAAATTGGTATTACCCCAAAATGCTGACTTTTTCAGCTCATTCAACTGAAAAGCTGGTACTTTTTCCAGATATAAAATTGCTCAAACTTTTATATATCAATGCTTTGATATTTAATCGGCAAACCCTAATTAATAATTGGAGTAAACCGACATAGCTAATGAATGTGCATTATATCATTAGACCTCTGGTGGAAAAGAGGGAGTAGGGAGTAGGGGCGAAGAGCGAATCGCCCGTACGGGAGTAGGGGGAAAGAATTAATGATTTATGCACTATATTGATTTGATCTTTAAT
>NZ_JAAHGT010000959.1 GCF_010672385.1 Okeania sp. SIO2F4 | reverse complement strand
AATAATTAAATAATTTTGGTTTAAAGCCTCCCCTATCCAAGGGGAAAAAAGCGGTAGAGGGATGGCGAGGTCTCCTCGCTTGCCTCCAATCTACCAAGAGAAGAAATAATATTTCCTGATCTTCAATCCTCTCCGTTAAAACCTTCTTGTAATTATCAATTATCCATTATCCATTATCAATTAATGAATGTAGATAGTCGTCAATATTTAATACAGGAATTTATTCAGGGTTTCTCCCTGAAACAAGAGTTAGATAATCATAGTATTTTTAATGAAAGTCAGATTCGATAATTATTAATAGACTTATTATCTGTTTTGCAATTTGTTCACAGTCATAATGTGATTCATCGGGATATTAAACCAGAAAATATTATTAGCAGAGAGGTAGATAAAAAGTTAGTTTTGGTTGACTTTGGAGCATCTAAGATTATCCCGAAAACTCAACGTCGGACGGTGACAGGAACAATAATTGCTTCGGCAGAATATTGTGCCCCAGAACAGTCCATGGGAAAAGCCAAATTAGCAAGTGACTTGTATAGTTTGGGGGTAGTTTGTCTGCATTTATTAACTCAGATGAGTCCGTTCGATCTATCCCAAAAACTTTATCCTGTGAGCTGCATTCATTTTGTGAAGCTCCAAAAAAATCTGTTACCAGAATCAGCTTGCATTTTTCCAATAATTTTGATATCATTTTGTTATAAGGGTCTGTTCGCCTATACGCATGACTTTTTATTCAACTAAAGAGCATCTTTTCCTAGAGAAAGAAAACTCAGCAAAAATAAAATTAGATCCAACTCCACAAAGAACAGGTAGGGTTTGCTGAAAAAGTCTTATGGGTAAAGGTAGGAGTCAGGAGTCAGAAGTCATATCAAATCCGGTTGAATACTTATTATATAGTTGGGGGGATGGAGAGATGGGGGGATTGAATATTGAAGTAATTATTTAAATTACAAACATATATCATATAACCGGATTCTATGTACAATTAACCGGATTTCGTATCAGGATAAATGACAATGACAGAGGATATTACCGAATTATTAATTATTAATTATTAATAATTAAATAATTTTGGTTTAAAGCCTCCCCTTGGATAGGGGAAAAAAGCGGTAGAGGGATGGCGAGGTTTCCGTTCCCTCCGGGACGCTACGCGAACTTCAAAGCTTTGCGAAGCGCAAACGCTTGGCTCCAATCTCCCCTTGAGAAGAAATAATATTTCGTGATCTTCAATCCTCTCCGTTAAAACCTTCTTGTAATTATCAATTATCCATTATCAATTATCAATTAATGAACGGATATTTTTTCCCTCAAATTTTTCCCCCTTGTCCGATCAAAATTCTCACATTTTCAGCTTAAGAGAGCAAAAATCTTGCACTTTTTTCACACAAAAAAGGCTAAAGTATTTATCTGTCAATGCTTTTGAATTTAATCAGTAAGCCCTAGGTATTGATAACTAATCACTGAAATGACAAAAAAATCAGTATTATATAGCTACTCTAAATGTTTAACTTTAGCCGAAACTAACTCATTTAAAAAATTAGCAACCTCAACCCGATGACATCTATTTGGGTCTAGTTCAGCACATAATAATAAAACATTTCCTTGTCTAGCAATTTCTGCAATTTCAGATAAATCTGCATTTACTTTTTCAGGAGTAGGTGAAACCCAATTTTTATTACCTGATGTATTTCCTAGAGAAACTTTAGAAATATATTGAATATTTTTAGAACAGCAAAAGTTTTCTATTTTTTCTCCATACCATCTACGACTCCAAGCACGGGTACTTTTCCTGACATCAACCACACACTTGACATCAAAATTTTCCAGATATGCTAAAAATTCACTGTAGTCTTTACGATTTCCATAGCCAAATGTAAGAATATATTTATTCAAATGTTTATTTGAAAAATTATCTGAAAAATTCATAAATTTTACTCTATTTAGAACAAGTTTAACTGAGAAACAAAAGGAGGATAAACCACACCTATAATCATAAAAGAGTTTTTGTGGCTCTTTAAATTCCCTACTATAAAGTATAGGTCTTTTTTGTTCATAAATTCAACCTCTAGCTTTTGTCTCACTTTTTCTATAGCTTCTTTTTCCTTACCTATTTGAGTTGCACTTAAAGATTTATCTCTACATTTTCGATAAAGCTCTTGAATTTCCCAATCACTAATACTAAAGCGATGTTTATCTCCATCTTCATCAATAAACTCATATCCAAACTTATAAGGTATTTTCTCAAGTTCTACTGTTGGTTCAAATAAATCTAACTGATCTAATACAGCTTGCTGTTTTGGTTTCCAGTTACGTTCAGTTTGCTGACAAAAATATCTATTAATAATCCTTGGCTTAATTATTCCTAGGGATTTATCTTGATCTTTTATTTCCTTAATTGACCTAGATTGTAATGGGAGTAAAAATTTTTTTCGTTCTTCCCAATTATTGCTTGTTGTTATCTTTCTTAAAACCTCTATAGAAGAATCATCTATACGAAAACTTTCTGGTCTATAATCTCGATCATTTTTTTCAATTAAAGCCCTAATAATAGACCATCTAGGATAGCGTCGATCAAAATCCAATTGTCGAAACCGAATAGGATAAATTCTAACCCATTCAAGAGGTTTTTCCTCTTCACTCAGTAAAACTCCAGCAGTACAGACAGTTTCTTTATATTTTTGACTAATAGAAGGATATGTTTTAGTTGCAATTAATATTTTTTTTGATTCCATATAATAGGATTTTTTTCTTCCCTCAATGAACTTTGATTACCCAATTATAACAAAATACATTCTAGAGTAGCTGAATGTTACTTGATTTAGCATGAGTTTATATTAATCAATCTTTACCCACTCCACGAAATTAGCTAAGATAGTAGGGGGTTTAGTCTCCAAACTCCATAAAATTTCTATTATCAACCTATTATTATGTCTCAATCTCAAAAAAATCAAGAATTCCCACAATATTCTCCTTCTAATTATTTATCTTTGGTTTCAGTTACAGGAGTAAACTATGAAAAGTTGCGCGATCTATTAGCGACAGGAAAGTGGAAAGAAGCAGATGAGGAAACTGAGCGCTGTATGTTGAAAGTTGCAAGACGAGAAAAGGATGGTTGGTTGAGAATAGAAGATATAAATAATTTTTCTTGTGAAGACCTGCGTACTATTGACCAACTTTGGATAAAATACAGTAATGGCAAGTTTGGCTTCTCTGTGCAGAAGCAAATTTATCAGAATCTGGGTGGTACAAGGCAGTACGATAGTCAAATATGGGAAGCTTTCTGTGATAAAGTCGGATGGCGTCAACGAGGGAAATGGTTGTACTGGGATGACCTAACTTTTTGTCTCGACACAGATAGCACAGGACACCTACCTGTAGGATTGCGTCCAAAGTGGGTCCGTGATTACGGTATAAAGTCTTTTCTCGTCCAGAGACTTGTCGATTCTAATATATAGCCGTTTCAGCTTTTCGACACTCAGTTATCAGTTATCAGTTTTTTATAACCTATTTATTGGTCATCAGATACCAGTTGTATTGAAGCAGTTCAATTCTAGGATTAGTCATTAACTTAGCTGTAGCAATCTCCACATATTATAGAAGAGATTGCTTCGGGGGATGCTTCAAATAAAACAATTGCTTTTGTTACCTCCCTCGCAATGA
>NZ_JAAHGT010000958.1 GCF_010672385.1 Okeania sp. SIO2F4 | reverse complement strand
AGGTAGCAAAACTAAAGCGCTACGACGGGAAGGATTAATTCCTGCAGTATTATATGGTCATCAGGTTCCAGAATCAGTTGAATTAACAATTGATGTTAAGAAAGCAAAGCAATTGTTAAAGGATGCCTCCGCTAACAAAACTATTATTGATCTTAAAGTTCCTGAAATTTCCTGGAATGGTAAAACTCTTCTTAGGGAAGTTCAATATCATCCCTATAAAGCGGAGATTTATCACCTGAGCTTTTTCTCTGTAAATAAATGATTGCGGAAGTATTGATATCTAAGTCTGTTTGGTAGGGGTTTGTTCAATAATTAATAATTAATTAGGCGTTGCTGAATCAAGGTATGAAAATAAAAACTGAATAATCTCAAGTATTGGTTATTCAATAGTTTAACAATTGTCAAAAAATACAAATCATACCCGAAATCAGCAACACCATTAATGATTACCTCTTCTTATAAAAAAGTCTAGTAGGGTGCGTTAAGCGCTTACCAGAAACTATCGTAGAACAATCAAATATTACATTGCGCCGTAACGCACCGTTAAGTAGCGGACTGTTTCAGTAACGCACCGTTAAAGTCTAGTAGTACACTGACACAACTAAAATGGTGCCCTGCGACGGATTGCTAAATCCCTTTCATAGTCTGAATTTAAGCCGTAAATACGCACCCTACAAATTCTGCACTATTTTACTGTTGCTGATACAACTAATATCATGTCCGCTTAAATAGTTATAATTAGAGTTCGTAGAATTGCTCTAACCCTATCTATAGTTCGGACTAGAGCAATTCTACAAACAAAAACTTTTTTGATCACTGATTATCCGGACATGATATAAAATGGTGCTAAAAGCTAACAGCTAGTTAACTATTTCCTGAACTTTATCTGCCCAAGACCCTTCTAAACGAGGACCTTGAATTTGTACAACATTAGAGGCTAAATAATTTCCCCAACGTGCTGCTTGTACGGGTTGATAACCATGGGTAAGACCATATAACACACCTCCAGCAAAAGCGTCTCCAGCACCAACAGTATCAATCGCTTTTACAGGAAACCCAGGTACAGAAGTAATTTGTTTATCTTTAACCACTAAACAACCATCCTTCCCATCAGTAATAAAGGCTGTTTCTACTAACTCCCCAATTTTTATTGCAGATTCTTCTAAAGACTCTATTCCACAGAAATTACGCGCTTCATCAGCATTGCAGAATAATACATCACAATAATTTGAAAGTACCTGGCGGAAGTCATCAGCAAACAGATCTACCAAAAACAGGTCTGAGAAGGTAAAACAAACTTTCACTTCTTGGCGCTTAGAATCTTCCATTGCTTGAATACAAGCTTGCTTTGTACTTTCTCCAGTCCACAAATAACCTTCTACATAACTATATTTGCAACGCCTAATTTGTTCTGCATCAATATCACTAGCACTGAGATTTACAGATACTCCTAAGTTTGTACACATAGTACGTTCAGCATCAGGGGTTGTCAGTACGACACAGGTACCAGTAGGTTCATCTGCTGTAGGTGCAGGAGCTACATTAAACTGTATTTTCAAGTCGAGCATATCTTGGCGATAGAGTTCTCCATTAGGATCGCTGGCAACTTTTGCCACAAAAATACCAGTTCCTCCACTTTGAGCGATCGCTATCATGGAATTTGCTGCTGAACCTCCGGAACGCTTTTTTAAAGATATGTTTTCTAGTCCTGCCAAAATTCCTCCTTGTGTTTGAGCATCCATCAGAGTCATTCCGCTTTTTTGTAGGGAATATTTAGCGATAAAGTCTTCTTCTACAAGTGCGAGGATGTCAACTAAGGCGTTACCGACACCAAATACGTCTAATTTTTGGGTGTTTACTGCTGTCATTTATTTTTCTATTGTTTGGCCGTTTAGTATAATATCACGTCCTCTTGATTAAGTCAAAAGTCAAAAGTCAAAAGTCAAAAGTAAGAAGAGTGGAACTCCTTTGCATGAAGTTGACTTTTTGGTGGTGGTGCATTGTAATGGTCGTGCATTGTCCGGCAATGTTTTTTATGAGGCACAGCAGTGGGAGCATCTTGCTCCCGTGCTAGGTATTCCTTTTTGCTGTATACCATTACTATGCGGGACTACCGACTTTTTTTATAGTCAGGACTTATGCAAAATATCAAATAATACGCCATCTGTAGGGGCAAACGACCGTTTGCTAATTATAGCCGATTTAGTATAACTTGTAACTTCTGACTTCAGTTATAATAGCCATCAAGGTACATTCCCAAACTAACCTAGGTTGTACATAGGAAAGTAAATATTTTCTTGCTGTTTCTAAATGCTGGAGAAATTCTGCTCCGTAAAGTTGCTGCTGCCTCCAATAATAATGCTGTAAATAATCTATCAACCATAACTGTGCCTCTGTATCCAGATTTTTACTAATATCTCGCGCCACTGTCAATGCTTGACGAGTATCCCGAATACCCTGAGTCGCAACTTCCAGAATATCCGCCGGAATTTGTTGTAGTTGCTGCCAACAAGCGATCGCCTCTCCCGGACTTCCTTGAGCCATTGCTATTACTTCTGGGTTAGTCAAAATTTCCCCATAACCTGCCTTTTCTAATATTAACTGCATATTTTCCTCCGTCAACCGATAAAAGGGAATACGTTGACAGCGCGACACTAAAGTTGGCAACAACGAGTCAACTCCAGGAGCAATTAAAATTAGAGTTGCTCGTTTTCCTGGTTCTTCTAAAGTTTTCAATAAACCATTTGCTGCACTTTCTCTCATTGTTTCAGCTTGCTGCAATACCACAACTGACCTTGCTGCTTCTAGGGGAGGGCGACCGAGAAATTGACTAATATCGCGCACTTGTTCTAAACGTATTTGAGGTGGTGACTTGCGTTTGACTCCTGTTTCTGTTGCTTCCTTTGCTGAAAGTAGTTTTCCTTGATGTAAATATGTTGGCTCTACCCACAATAGGTCTGGATGGTTTCTTTTGTGAATGCGACTTTGTAGGGATGAACTGTTAGTGGTAGGGGAGGGGGTATTGGAAAATAGGAGTTCGATAAAACGTTGGGCAGTTAAACCTCGCCCTATTCCTGAAGGTCCAGCAAATAGATAGGCGGGGGCAATGCGTTGATGAGCGATTGCTTGGGTTAATAATTCTATGGCTTGGTCTTGTCCGATAATAGAGGTAAATAAAGTCAAAAGTTAAAAGTTAAAAGTTAAAAGTTAAAAGTTATATTATGTCCGGTTTAATAGTTATAATTAGAGCTTCGTAGAATTGCTCTAGTAATTTCTATCTTATTGCTAGAGCAATTCTACAAACAAAAACTTTTTTATCACTTATTATCCGAACATCATATTATACCATTTTGAAAAAAGAATGTTATATCATGTCCGGTTGAATAGTTATAATTAAAGTTTGTAGTAGGGCTTGAGCAAAAAGTATGGATGGGGCTGAAGCCCTACTACAAATAAAAACTTTTTTGATCGCTGATTATCCGGACATGATATTACGAATAATAAGCATTATTAAAAGACTTTATCGGAAATGTCTATTTGACGAAAAATAGAAATTACGACATTAAAAATGATATAAAAATATTTATTCTGACTCCTGACTTACCCTCCTGGGATGGGTTAGGAGTGGGTTGATTTCTAAGAAATAGTCTTACTATTTGTAGCAAAATTT
>NZ_JAAHGT010000957.1 GCF_010672385.1 Okeania sp. SIO2F4 | reverse complement strand
TCCGGAGTTAATAGATAAATATGGGAAAAAGAAAAGGTAGATGCACCCTGATAGATCGCCTCCCCCATTATTGGTGGAGGTTTTTTTTGCTCCAAAACAACAAGTGGAAAATTAAATTGATTATTTCCGGAGTTAATAGATAAATATGGGAAAAAGAAAAGGTAGATGCACCCTGATAGATCGCCTCCCCCATTATTGGTGGAGGTTTTTTTTGCTCCAAAACAACAAGTGGAAAATTAAGTCGATTATTTCCCGATAACACTCTATCGGAACCTACCATTTTAGATGTATCACTCCACTACTCTAAATTTCCCGTAGGAATAGAAGCAATAAGTTGGCGTGTATATTCCCGTTGTGGTTGCTCATAAACTTGTTCAGCAAGACCAATTTCTTCAATTTTGCCTTGATTCATTACCATGATCCGATCGCTCATAAATTTCACCACACTCAAATCATGGGAAATAAAAATGTATGTCAACCCAAATTCATCCTGTAATTCTTTTAATAAATTCAGCACTTGCGCTTGCACCGATACATCTAAAGCGGAAACAGACTCATCACAAATAATTAACTTAGGATTCAATGCTAAAGCACGAGCAATACAAACCCGTTGACGTTGACCACCAGAAAAAGCATAAGGATAACGACTTAACGAGTCAGCAGTTAATCCCACCCTTTCCAATAAATGTGCTGCGCGATCGCGTCTCACTTTATAACTATTACCTACACCGTGAATTAACATTGGTTCCATCACTGCTGCGCCAACAGTTAAGCGAGGGTCAAGGGAACCAAAGGGGTCTTGAAAAATAATTTGCATATCCCGTCGCAACCTCCGCAACATTTGCTCATATCTTTCTTGATTACGATTTTTTCCACTTTTTGGTTGAGAGTTTTTCAGCGACTCCAAAAATTGCTTAATTCCAGACTTACCTGCATCAGGGTTTGTAATTTCTTGACCCTCAAAAAATACCTCTCCACTTGTCACTGGAATTAATTGGAGTATTGCTCTTGCTAAGGTACTTTTACCACAACCAGACTCTCCCACTAAACCCAGAGTTTCACCGGGAGAAACAGCAAAAGAAACATCATTAACTGCCATCAATAGACGTTGAGTTTGACCAAACATTCCTTTGACTGGGAACCCGATTCGCAAATGATTAACTTGCAAGATAGGATTTTCAGTTGTTTGAGCAACTGTTTCCTCTGCCAAATCTATATTTTGTGGTTCTGTTACTGCTGTGTTTTTTTCCCGAATTTCTATTTCTCCAGTGGAGTTTGTTACCTCTTCCATGAAATCTGAAACAGTAGGTAGACGGAAAACTTTGCCATGTAGGGGAGGACGACAAGCTAATAAACCTTTTGTGTAAGGATGCTGTGGTTGAGAAAATATTTGCTTGATATTGCCATATTCAACTATTTTGCCTTGATACATTACTGCTACCATATCAGCTACTTCAGAAATTACCCCCAAGTCATGGGAGATAAATATAATAGACATTCCTCTGGTTTCTCCCAATTCCCGCAGCAAGTCTAAAATTTTTGCCTGCACCGTAACATCTAAAGCAGTTGTTGGTTCATCTGCAATTAATAAAGTAGGGTTGCAAGAAATCGCCATTGCTATCATCACCCGTTGAATTTGACCGCCAGAAAGTTCGTGGGGATAACGGTCTAACATTGCTAGCTTTTTTTGGTTGACTTGCAGCATAATTTGGCGCTCGCTTACCTCTTCTACTTGACTAAAAGCAGGTTTACCTGAAGCATCTACTATTGTTGCTAATTCCCGTTTGGATTTTACCTGTGCTAAATTTTGACTATCCTCTGTTATTTCCTCCAGAGATTTTTGTCGCAATACCTCATCACTTGGGAGAAGCTTTACCTCTTGAAGTAGAGATGCTGCTTGACGTCGTGCTTCTGCTGCTGAAACATTTTGATGAAATCTAATAGCTTCTGTTAACTGAAACCCTATAGTGTAAACTGGGTTTAGAGAACTCATAGGTTCTTGGAAAATCATCGAAATTTTCCCACCCCGGTATTGTTGTTTTTCCTGTTCTGGTAATTGTAATAAATTTACTGGTTCAGAATTTTTTTCATTTTCTTCAGAATTATTAAACCAAATTTCACCGCTAATTTGGCAAGATTTTGCGAGTAGTAAACCCATAGTTGCCAGAGATGTAACAGATTTTCCCGAACCTGATTCTCCAACAATTCCTAGAGTTTGCCCTTTCTTTATAGTAAAGGATATACCATCAACTGCTTTTACCAGTTTTTCTTCAGTTGTAAATTGAACTTTGAGATTACGAACATCTAATACAATATTAGTCATTATGATTTAGAAATTAAATACCAATAATTCACTCAACTATAGATAATATCAAATCTGGTCCCATTGGTGTAATTAGATAAAGAGTGTGAGGAGTTAACGAAGTCAGAAGTCAGAAGTCAGAAGTCAGAAGCGAGTGTGTAATTCTGAGGTCCCCTCAGAATGTAAGACACACTCAAGACAGTTGTTTTTGTAACGGAGATTGATATCATGTTCGCATAATTAGTTATAATTAAGCCTTTGTTTGTAGTTGGGCTTGAGCAAGCTAAATATGTATCTCTGGGCTAAAGCCCAACTACGAGCCTGATTATAAGTGTTTTACCGAACATCATATTAAGCCCCGCTCCAAAAACATTTCGCCTTAAAAAGAGGGGTTGCGCGACCCAATTTTTTTGATAAATTTTTCCTTACCTCCTAATCTTTTTGATTAAATTTTAGCGATCGCTCTCTAAGTACAAATGGTCTTCTTAAGCATTCGGAAAAATCTTCTCAGGGCCAAACTAATAACTTTAAAGGTAATCAAAGTCGGGACTTAGGCAAAATATAGAACCCCTAAGCGTATCTATTTGTATACTTAAATATAGGGAGATAGGGGGGTGGGGAGTGTGGGGAGATGGGATATATTAGACCTCTCTCAAAATACCAAATCCAATCAATTATTGCCCATAAATTATCAATTACCGAATAATTAATAATTAAATAATTGAGGTTAAAAACCTCCCCTTTCAAGGGAAAAAAAATGCTCTTGAATTTCCTTATATTCAATTCCGTAACGGTTTTAACCTTCTTGTAATTATCAATTATCAATTATCCATTATCCATTATCCATTACTGAATTCTCCCTATTCCCTCTTTTCTGGAAATACCAAATGGCTTCTATAGTATGATGATGGGAAATTGTATTTTGGATGTGAAAAGGAAAAAGTCAAGATGACGGAAACACCGCCCCCAGAAAAGTCTAAAAAACTAGACATAG
This sequence comes from Okeania sp. SIO2F4, assembly GCF_010672385.1. Classification (GTDB taxonomy): domain Bacteria; phylum Cyanobacteriota; class Cyanobacteriia; order Cyanobacteriales; family Microcoleaceae; genus Trichodesmium. Next base: position 378 of record NZ_JAAHGT010000957.1, on the reverse strand, counting down.
TTAATAGATCCCTAGTTTTTATTGAAAAAGTAGGCAATAAACTGCCAGACCCCATTACATTATTTTTCTATCTATCTGTAGCAGTTATTGTGATTAGCGCGATCGCTAATTTGGCAAATTTATCTGCAGTAAACCCTACAACCAAAGAAACTATTGAAGCAGTTTCTTTATTGACTCCTGACGGTATCCGCAAAATAGTTACTAAGACTGTGAGCAACTTTGTTAATTTTCCTCCCCTGGGTACTGTACTTGTGGCGATGTTAGGAGTAGGAGTTGCAGAGTCTACAGGTTTAATTTCTGCTTTGCTGCGTCAAGTAGTAGTAGTTGCTCCGGCAAAGTTTATTACTCCTGTAATTGTTTTTTGTGGAGTAATGTCGA
>NZ_JAAHGT010000956.1 GCF_010672385.1 Okeania sp. SIO2F4 | reverse complement strand
TTATAAAGAAGAGGATTGGCGCTCAAGGAATTTTTTTTCTTCTCTTGGTTGATTGGATATGGCGAGGAGACCTCGCCATCCCATCCTAACGGACTGCTCCGCAAACAACCGCTTTTTTCTCCATGAATGGAGAGGCTTTATACCTTAATTTTTCGGTAAATCTAGGAAAAAATCTGTCTCAAAAATTCCAGATAGCTTCATACTTAAATAGATGAATTAACACTAAATACTAATCTTTAATCCTAATCTAATTAATATGAAGCAACTTGCCTTTGCTATTAGCTGCTCTATAAAACTGATACAAAGCGTCACATAACGTAACAACCCGATGTTTACTTCCTGCTGTACGGACGTTGCATAACAAAAATGCGAACGTCCCTAAGGCCGTCAGCGGTTACTCATCCACAGGCTATTCACGGTCGAGCCAACCGCATCTCTTTTATCGAACTTTGTCTGTATAACTAACTACTATAAATTGCTTATACTACAATCTTAGCTTATTATATATTGACCCCTTTTATATAAGCAAGAGGTAGACAAGTTAAGTAATGTAAGGACCAAGTCAGATGAGCGGTAAACTTTTGTTATCTTTAACCTCAGTATTTATCCTATCAATTCCTGTAACATGGACAAAATCTGCAACTGGATTAACACTTATCAATTCCACACAACTTGAACCACAAAATAAATCCCTTCCCCATCTACTATCACCGCCAACATCACAGAGACTGACTCACCCCAGATCGGTCTTTACAAAAGTTCAAAAAAAACCCCAGGAACTAGCACAAGCATCAGATGAATACGACGACTTCTCCGAACTAGACCAAGTAAACTCCGTATCCCAACTATCAGATATCCAACCCACTGATTGGGCATTTCAAGCATTACAATCATTAGTAGAACGTTACGGTTGTATAGCAGGATATCCAAATGGTACTTACAAAGGCAACCGTGCCATGAACCGCCATGAATTTGCAGCGGGGTTAAACGCTTGCTTGGATAGAATTACAGAACTAATTGAAATATCCACAGCAGACTTAGCCACTCGCGAGGATATGGCCAAAGTTAAACGTTTGGTCGAAGAGTTTGCCCCAGAATTAGCAGCACTCCGTGGACGCATGGATGTCCTGGAAGCTAGGACTGCCGAACTAGAAGTAAATAGATTTAATGGTACAACTACTATATTTGGTGGGGAGGTAATATTTGGCTTAACCAATGGTTTCGGTGGAGAAGATGTAGAAAATGCTTTTGGGGGACGTGGAGACGGAGACAAAAACACAATTTTTAATTATCTAGTCCGACTTCAGACAGCCACAACCTTTACAGGAAAAGACCGCTTGCGAATAGAGTTAGGTTCGGCAAACTTTAGCAGTCTCGGTTTTGCAGGTAGACAGTCATTCAATACAGATATGGCTATCCTATCTTACCAAACAGACACAGACGATGAGTTTCAAATATTCAAATTAGAATATCGTTTTCCAGCTTTTGGCGATCGCGTAGTTTTCACATTTCGACCTGTTAACTTCAGTTTAAATAGCGTCCTTACAGCAAACTCTCCCTATTTTGACGCGGGTCGCGGTTCCATTTCTCGGTTTACTGACTCTAGTCCTCTATTTAAAATAGGTAGACTAGACTCTGGTTTAGGTTTTGACTGGTTGGTTACCGACAAAGTACGTTTACAAGTTGCCTACGGTACGCGGGATAGTGAAAACCCTGGTGTCGGTCCAACAGGACAAGGTGGTATTACTGATGCGGGTCATAGTGCTACAGGAGTCCAATTTTTAACTGTTCCGTTTGATAATGTTTTAACTGGTGTTACTTATATAAATGCTTATTCAGAAGATGGTTTTCTTGATACGTTTACAGGTAGTTTAAATGCTGATACTTCTGGAGGGTTAGGTATTCCTGCTAATATTAATGCCGTGGGTGGTACAGTGCAATGGCGAGTTTGGGAAAAAATAACCTTGGGTGCTTGGGGAGGGTGGGTATTTACAAATTATATTAATTCTGATGCTCATGCTACTTCTAATACTTATTTATTTTCTGTTGGGATGTCTGACCCTTTTGGTCGGGAGGGAGATTTATTTGCAGTTTTATTTGGCAAACCTTTAAAATTAGTAGATGGAGATAATGGCATTCAAGAAGATGAGGATACCTCCTATCATCTTGAAACTTTTTACAGATATAAATTAAGCGATAATATTACAATTACTCCTGGATTTTTTGTAGTAACAAATCCAGAACATAATGAAGATAATGAAACAATTGTCATTGGAGTTTTGCGGACAACTTTCCGATTTTAGATGAAAAAAAAAGTTAGAAATAAAAATTCTCGTAGTAGGGCTTCATCCCGATTATTTATAAATATATTTGGAGGCGCTCAAGCCCAACTACAAACAAAAAAAATCATGGTCGAAGTAGGGCTTCATCCCGATTATTTATAAATATATTTGGAGGCGCTCAAGCCCAACTACAAACAAAAAAAATTATGCTCGTAGTAGGGCTTCAGCCCGATTATTTATAAATATATTTGGAGGCGATGAAACGCAACTACAAACAAAAAAAATCATGGTCGAAGTAGGACTTCAGCCCGATTATTTATAAATATATTTGGAGGCGATGAAACGCAACTACAAACAAAAAAAATCATGGTCGAAGTAGGACTTCAGCCCGATTATTTATAAATATATTTGGAGGCGCTCAAGCGCAACTACAAACAAAAAAAATTCAATCAACTAAAACTAATCAAAAATACATCCATGTCAAAAATCATTGTTTTACCTTCCTACTTAAATTTGCCAAAACTTTCAAGATTTACTCTTACCTTTTTAATTAGTTTAAGTATTGGCTTAATATCTACTGCTAATGCTCAAGAACAAGATTATAGTAAACCTGCTGAACGCAAAATTAAGGTTCCTTTTTTCGAGGAAGAAAGAAAATTAGATGCTGATGATGCTTTTAGTAGCTTTTCTAATACCTTTTTAAATGATGCTCTTGGTGGTACAGGAGACCCAATGGGTGGAGCAACTGTACCTGGTTCCGACTTTACCATGTCTCCCAATGTAACAAACTCAGAATTTGCTGACCCTAGTCGCGGACTGTCTAATGGTCGTACTGGGATGGGGGGAGGCGATCGACCTAGTGTTAGCCCTGCTCCTGTCTCACCTACACCAATAACTGGAGGTGGAGGTAGGGGGATTTTTCAAAATTTACCACCTAGGTAATAGTGGGACTTAGACAAAACAGAAGCAGAAAATAGGCTCAAATATAAACGACTTACCTAGAATCACCATATCTAGTAGGGGCAATTCGCGTTTGTGGAGCATTCCACAGGAAATAAAATCGCCCCTACTGTAGTCTACCAAAATTAAAACCGCTGTAAAACAGAAGAAATCACCCAAAACTTACAGGAGAAAAACCGTGGTCACTAAACAGTCATTACTCTCAGAAGGAACTAACAACGCCCTAACTCTACGGGGTCAATTCATTTTACCTTACCTCACAGAACAAGGGATGGAAAAACGACTGGGGCGCGGTAGGATTAACAATGTTATTCCTTTGACTGATGAATTGGTAGTAGTCTGTTCGAGTAGCGGTGCTGCCTTATGGAACTCTATCAATAACGAAATTTTATGGGATATAGATAATCCTGCTACCGGTGGGGTTATCAATTTTGATGGCA
>NZ_JAAHGT010000955.1 GCF_010672385.1 Okeania sp. SIO2F4 | reverse complement strand
TCTCCCCATCTCCCAATCTCCCCATCTCCCCATCTCCCTATCTCCCCATCTCCCTATCTCCGCGTCTCCCCATCTCCCTATCTCCGCGTCTCCCCATCTCTAAATAGATCCCAAATGGCTTCTATAGAACCCTTGAAGGTATCTCTGCGGGGGATTAAATTTTTGAGACACAGAGTCCAGAGTGGGAATTAGGCAATACGAGAAAAATATTGAAAAATACTCCAATACACCCCATCTCCCTATCTCCCCATCTCCCCATCTCCCCCCTCTCTTTTTAAATAGCTCTCAAATGGGTTCTATATATCTATTTGTCATTCAATAATTTAATTATGCAAATTAGCTAATAGTATTTTTCACAAATTGGCCAGAAAATTCTGAAGTAACTGGTAGTCACAAAACTAGGGCAATCTTCACTTGCTTTATGGAACTGAAATTTAGAGTTAAGTGAGGAGTAAGTTATAATGGAGGTTACTATGCCAAACACGAGCTATGCAGATTACCTTCTAAGTAAGATTTTCATTGCAGAATTTTCATTAAAGCAACTTTTGTTATACCTTTTTTTAGGCTCGGGAATCTTTATCGAAACTTGTTACTTTACTGATTCTCAAAACTTGAAATTTTTGTTTGTCTGAATAAAACAGTAAAAAGCGTAATAGCTTGATGAACTAAGACTAAAAGTCTGTTTGTGAACGAAATATGAATATAGCAGAGGTCTAGTAATCATCTAGGGTTTCTACATTTTAAAATTATTGGAATATGCTCAAAAGTCGCGTTTCAATTAAACTCGTTTTGAGCATTCAATTTTTGTTCCATAAACAGACTCTAAAATTGATTACATATTAAGAGGATACTGCATAGGTCATCAAATCTTTGTAGTCAAAAGTCTGTGCAAGTCCCTATCTCAAAACTGAAGTAAAAGAATGAACAAACAGAAACCAAAAGATTGTTTTACAACTTTAAACCCTGAATTGGAAAAACTCATTTATGAGTATGCTTGGCTAGCTTCTTTACCAGAATTGAATCAGCAACAAGCAGAACTATTAGGTGAAATACTTGAGCAAGCTAGTCAGAGCGAAATAATAGCTTTTTGGATTGCTGAAATAGATCATATTCTGGGTCATCCTTTAGGTTTATTAAAGCCACAAGACCGCCATTCCTATGAAGACCAGAAAGCACGATTAAGAGAGCATTTTGTTGAAGACCAGAAAGCATGGTTAAAAGAGCATTTTGTGATAGAAGCAAAATGCTTACCTACTGATGAATTGACTCATCAAGACCTTAAAGATGAGTTTCCTACTCGCAAAGGATACTAATCCTGATTCATCAAACATAGTCATTAGAGGTTGAATGTATCAGGAAATATAAAAAAAGAAGATAGGGAACAGGGAACAGGGAACAGGGAACAGGGAATAGGGAATAGGCAAAAAAACAATTATTTGTTATCAAGAAATGCACTCTTATCTGATTGACTATGAATAGTCATACCTCCTCCCTATGTAGAGTTATTTTAATCCCTTACCTTATTCAAGCTTTAAGATTGAGTTGTGAAACTTTTTTCTTAATAGTTATTTTACAAACAGTCTCTTAAAACTGTTTTACCTTTTTCCCAAAAGCTGGTAGAGAGAAATCCTGAATAGGTGAATTATTTCCTATTCATATTTCTCTCATTTTTTTAGATATAGTCCTGCGCGCTACTATATTTCAAATTGAAGGAATTAGAGCAGTTGGCAACTTGATGAGGTATGAAATTATCTGGGAGTAGGAAACAGTCGTTAATTTAAAGCTTTCTCTATTGCCAGTCCAAAGCTTTATTTTCCAAGAAAGTCACAAAAATATGGAAGTTTCACTAATATTTGAAGACTAATTTAGCAATCTATTTAGGAGTTTTTTTATGTCTTGTCCCCTTAATTCAATTGGTCAACCATCTTGTCACATAACTGCACATCCAGATTATCCTATGCAAAAATTTTGTGCCACCTGTAAACAAAGATTTCCAGAACAGAAATCTTTAGGAATTGTGCAGATTGCTATAATATTTTTTCTGGTAATTTTATCTTTTAGCTTCCTTCAGCAAAGACTGCTGAATAAAACAAATTCAAATGTTGAACCTATTCATCAAAAAGTCTCTCTCTGATAAGTTCTTTAAGTAGCTTAACGCAAGAATAAGTATAACCAAATATTGTTTGTTTATGAATTACTAAGGAGACATACTAATGAATTTATTTACTACTAATACAAAAGAAATATTTCCTCAACCAATGCCAGGAATAGTTGAAGAAGCGATCGCGACAAATAAACCAGGACGAGTTAACTTTAAAACTACATACTGGCCTGCTATTCTATTTGAAGAAAACAGTATTTCGCTTGCTCCTGGTCAAGAGATTACTGTTGTTGGTCGCATAGGAATTACTTTATTAATCAGTCCTTTGTGATTAAATTGTATTTTTTCGATATAGCGCTATAAAAAGGTGTTATTGATAAAATTTAAATCCTTTACAGCTAATAGTTTTGACTTGAGCTAATAGCTGATAGCTGAATTCTTAATATCAAATCTGTTGGCTATGGTTCCCTAGAAATCAGAGTAATATAATTCCGTCGATCGTGATACAATGCGTAGGGGCAAATGGCTATTCGCCCCTAGAATTATAGACTCTTATCTTTAAAATTCTGAATAACACCGATGCTACCGGATTTGATCTAAAGCTATAAAAGTTAGCCAATATGTCAATATCACCCATTTAAAAATGTTTACTGGAATTATTCAACAAACAGGAAAAATTTATCAAATTAACTCAGAAGGTTCGGGATGTGAATTAATTCTTGATGTTTCTCCCGATTTATATGCTCAAGTGGAAATTAAGTCTAATATTACTGTTAATGGCAGGGCGTTAACAATTTTAGGTAAAGAGACATTAGGAGAGTTTTATCTACTCAAGTTTTATCTAGCTTCGACAAAAGTTGCTGCACAATATGAAGGGCAAAAAAAGTTGAATTTAGAAAGGTCTATTCGTTTGGGAGAAGAAATTTCTGGTCCTTTATTTTATGGCTTACCTTCTGGATATTGTCAGTTAATTTATAGAGAAAATTTGTTAGGAGGTGGAATAAAAATTGAGGTTAATTGGGAGAGTGAATTTTTTCAGTACCTTGATATTAAAGACCAGGTTTGTTTGGATGGAGTATTGTTAATAATTAAGGATATGGTAAAATCGTCTCTGTTGTTTGATATTTACCCAGAAACTATTAATTTGACTAATTTAGCAGAAAAGGAAATTGGGGAATATTTTGCTATTGAAATTGACCCAATGGTGAAAAAAATAGCGCAAATTTTGGCTAAAAAAACACTGTCGTAATCTGAGTAATTTTTATTATTTAAAAGGTGGAAAAGAACATGATTGTCATTGCGAGGCGCTAATCAAATAGTTAACCTTCTCGAAAAAGTGTTAACTCAGCCGAAGCAATCTCATGGTTTGATGATGAGGTCAGAGATTGCCACGGGGGGTTTGAACGGTTGGGTAAACTAAAATAATTGCTTTTCCCACCCCCCTCGCAATGACGTGGTAGGTTAACTTGTCATTGCCAGGCGGTAATTAAATAGTTAACCTTCTCGAAAAAGTGTTAACTCAGCCGAAGCAATCTCATGGTTTGATGATGAGGTCAGAGATTGCCACGGGGGGTTTGAACGGTTGGG
>NZ_JAAHGT010000954.1 GCF_010672385.1 Okeania sp. SIO2F4 | reverse complement strand
CTAGGTGAAGTACAGAAATTGTGATGCCAATTTATGAGAGGAAGGGGTTGGCGATGTCAACCCCTTCCTCTCCCGTATAAAAATGATTATCATTCTCATAAATTGTACATTTTATTTTTTGGAAGTCCCTTAAGCTATAATAAGTCAAAATTTACGTTCAATTCTCAAAGGTTGATCGGGAGAAAGTTTTTTAATCTCTGTTGTTAAATCATCCCAAGGCTGTAATTGATTAATTTGAAAAGTGCGACTCATTACAACATAAATAGAAGTTTGGTCACAACCAATACCTGCATTAATTACATTCAACCAAGACTTAGCAAAAAGTTCATCTGTAATATGCCAACTTCCATCTTCATATTTAAAATAACGCATGAAATAAAAAGGTGCATCTTGTTTACCAGTAATCAGAATTTTTTGTAATATTTTTCTAATTAAATTTGGGAAAAAACGCCCAAAAGTTAACATTACTAACCTCATAATTATTAACTTAACAGGTGACATTTGAGTTTGTTTTGCCCAACCCATATTAGCAGAAATAACTATTTCATCCTGAAATATTTTCACATCATAATCACCGTTCAAATGACTAACTGCATTAAGAATTTTTTTCCCTTTTCTAACTTGTAGTGATAAATGAGTATCAGAAGCCACTAATTTTTGGTCACGAAATAACTTAAAAACACCACCTTTATTCAGACTCACATATAATTCTGTTCCTGGTCGTCGTTTAATCAAAATTTGAGCTTCTTTTAACCAAATACTAGCAACATCACGATTCATATCAACAGGTCTTTCAGTAATAAAATCTCGCCATGTCAACAAATAATTCCAGGTATGATGACCAATAATATGATCGTCGGCATAACAAGGAGCTAAACCATTTTTTAAACCTATTAAAAATTGGTCGTTAATCGACAAAGCACCAGGCAACCATTTACCGACTAATTCAAATCCGTGAGGAAAAAAGTTATAGGTATTGCGACTAGCATATTCTCCACCAAAAGAACCATCAGGATGAATAAATTGGGCAGCTAATTCGACCGCTTTAGTAATAATATCTTTTAATTTTTCACTCTTGTTTAATTCATAAATTCTGGCTAAACAAGATATTGTGAGAGTATGATAACCAGGATCAAAACCGGAATATTCTGTAAACCATCCTTCCTGACTCTGCCAACTTAATAATCTTTCAAGACGAGCTGCTTTTGCTGTATCCCATTTAGAAGTTTCTAATAATCTACTTAGTAATTCCAAACACAACACAATTAATGCTTCGTGGTTAGCCAATTTACCACTTTCATAATGATGAACTAACCAATCTGCTCGTTTCTCAAAAAAACTGAGGATTTCGTAGTTATTTAATCCTAATGTTTGATAACTTTCAATACTAGCTAATAAAGAAAAAGCTGTTGCTCCACTAGCTCGTTCAAATGGGAAATAATCATCACAAGAACCGTCAGTATGAGCAGTATGAGCAGCATATAAAATTCCGGCTTCTACCCATTTATGTATCATTTCCTGAAGATAATATGGATTATTAGGAATTTCTAAACTATAAGCTAGAGCTAAAGGCAAGACAAATTCTTGAGCCATACCACTTGGAAAATCTATAATTTTATAATGCCAAAAATTGCGGTCAAAACACCCGTAGGTTGGGCTATGTAAATTGCGGTCTAGTAATGTCAAAATTTTTGGTATTTGAGCTAATGCTTCTTGAGCAAATAAGTATCTCATCTGATTTTTTTCGGTGTTAGCTATGTCATTTTTGCTGGAGGATGAATGAGATTCTATATCTGATAAATCAGTTTGATTAGTTATGGGTGACTGAGGATTTTTCATATCTATACTTTGATTGATTTTCTTGTTAATATAGCAATTCCCAAAAAGCGTGAGGGTAAGCATTCAGCCGTCAGCTAGCCTCTTGCCTCCTCCGGAGGAGCTGCGCTTTTCATGTCGCGTTTGCGTTAGCATGACCTAGGAAAGCGAAACAGCTAGCCTCCTGGGTCGGAACTTCGCTCTTCAGTTATGAGTTATTAACTTATTATCACACTCTATGGAGGAATTAGTCGCCTTACGAAAATTCAATGTTATGAATAAAAAGCTCACATGACCGCTAACCGAAGTAAAGTCCTGTATGTTTAAAAGCTGAATGCTGAATGCGAGCTAGCTGAATGCTTACCCGTGAGGTACAAAATTCGTAATTTTTAGGGAGTAGGGAGTAGGGAGTAGTAATTCGGGAAACAGGGAATAGAAAAGAAGAAAAACAAGTGTACCTCATTAGCTTGATAAACCCTATACTTTTCTCTAATTTCTAGAAATTAGCAGTTAGTTATCAATTTATTTTTTTGCAGTATCAAAATGAAAGTCTGATATAGCAACCCTATTTTATTCCTGTCAAAACTTAACTCTTAACTGGTAAGAGTTTCAGTTTTTTTATTTACTTTTTGATTACCCGCAACCTATGCGCGGATTGCTATATAGCAACCCTAAATCATTTATAAAAAATTAAAAATCTGCTCCTGCTTTTAAACTAGCTTCTAAACCTGCCATAAATGCTTTGGCTAAACCTTGGTTTGTGGGGAAACTAACAATGCGATCTACTCCATATTCTTTGGCAATTTCAACTGTTCGATCTTGACTACCATTATTAATTATTAGCCATTCAATAATATCTACTCCTGGTAGTTGTCGAGCCAAAGTAGTTAGAGTTACTCCTAAAGATTTTTCTTCGTTGTAGCAAGGTATTTGAATAATTAATTTTTTCATTGGATAGATATTTTTCCGGCGTTGCCTCAAGGAACTTTAATAGAATCTAGAAACGTAAGTATTCAGCTTTTGAAATAATCAAGCAAGGACTAAGATTAGTTGATGACCTTTTTTTCCTGCGGAATGCTGCGCAAACATATTTCACTGTTTGGAAACTAATTCCTCCTTCGGTGTGATAATAAGTTAATAATTTATAGCTGTTTTGCTACCGCACAACTTCATTTTGCTGGTGCAAAACTTTCTGTTTGTCATGCTCCGCAAACGCTTTTCATGTCGCGGAGCGAAACAGCTGTCGTCAACATGAAAAATCTAGTTCATCTGTAGGAAGCTAGCTGACGGCTGAATGCTTACCTAACAATTAAATATTATAATTTTGAAACAGACTATCACTATTTGGTCTTTAAAGACAAAATAAACTTTTGACTTTTGATTTTTGACTTTTGATTTTTGACTTTTTTTTGGACTTTACCTGCTTGTGTTGCTATCTCTACTACCAACTCCAATAAATTTTCTGAAATTTTATAATTCAAGATAAAACCTTTACGGAAATATACTGACACTGGATGAAGGATATATATTAAGGATTAATTATAGGTATATACAACACTCAATTAGTTATGATAAATTAGGGAAGAGTTAACATAAACTGAAAATCTTTCAGAGTTAATTTATAAATACGATCAAAAGAAAGCCTGATTTTGTCTAAAGTGAGGTAGCGATCGAATAAGTTAATCTCCAAAAGTTAGCATTAACTTAGCTAACGCAAGATTCCTAAACTAGAGATTGCTAGGACGGATCTAACTGTTGGGTAAACTCAAATAATTGCTTTCTGTTCCCTTCCCCTCTTCAATAATTCATAATTAACAATTAATAATTACCTCTTCTTATAAAGAAGAGGATTGGCTAAAAGGATTTTTTTCTTA
>NZ_JAAHGT010000953.1 GCF_010672385.1 Okeania sp. SIO2F4 | reverse complement strand
GAAGTTGACAAATATCAAGGATAATTTTTTTGTAAATACCATAATTGAAGGTAATGCCATTTTCCATTATTTCAGCCTCGAACATGACATATACAGAAAAACTATGACCATGCAGATTTTCTCTTTAACTCTCTGAAAATATAGTGAAGTGACCTGCTGAAAAGTTCATTGCTTGCTTGAATAATTCAATTTTAGTCAGTCGTTTTTTCATGGAAAATGCACACTTATATAAATCCTAAAAGAAATAGGAATGAATAAAATACACTAAATTAAATAGTTACTGGGGAATCAACATAAATATTTGGTTCTTGTAGATAAAAATCAATACCAAAATTTTTCAGCTCCTTAGAAATATTTTGATTAGCAACTTCCAAAAGTCGCTTTCTTAATTGGATAGAATTTTCACTAGAACCGAGAATAAAGAAAGTTATCCTTGCCCGACATTTATCTGTATGTTCATGGTCAAATACTGCTATTTTTGTACTTCCTGGGTCAATACCAAATACTGAATCTGTACTATTTTTAACCACTTGCTCAACTAGAGCTTTTTCTCGTTCTATCAGTTTTTTAGTAAAGTCTAAATATAGTAAAACCATCACTTTTTTACCACGAGTAATATTCTCAATTCCTGTATTAGCTAGTTGATTATTAGGAACAATATATAGAGTACCCGTAGCTGCTACCCTAATTTTTGTAGAGCGCAAACCAATAGATTCAACCCTGCCATAAGTCTCACCTTCTGGCGGAGTATAACCACTTGTTAATGAGAAACGAATATAATCTCCAGGAATAAAAGGACGGTCTAAATACAATACAACAGTACCAAACAATTGCTCCAAAGTTTTAGAAGCAGCAAAACTAATAGCTACACCACCAATAGACACACCAGCCAACAAACCTGTCAATGGAAATCTTTGAGTTTGAGCATAGCCTATAGCTGCGATAAATCCGATTGCTACATTTACTATAGTCTCAAATACTAACAGTAATTCATCAGCTTCTAAGCCTGATTTACGAATAATTTCAATCCCATATATTCTGAGTAACTGTTGAAACAAACGGGAAGCCAACCAGGCAATACTAATAACTACAGCAAGAACGATTAAAGGATTCAAGAAATTGTATAATGCTTTGTAGTCTTCCAACCAAACTGAGGAGAGAGAAATTAATATAAATGTTCCTGCAATTTGGAAAAGTTTTGTCAGTGGTCGAATAAAGTTATTAGTAATTTCCTTGCCTAAATTCGGCATAAACCTATTAATAATTATTTGTACTATTCCTGGTGTATATTTTCCGATCAATACAGATCCCAGGGCAAATACAAAAAAAATTAGATACTGAGGAATGCTAGAACCTTCCAAAAAAACAGATAGCTGATTGACCTTGTTAATTATATTTGAAAAAAACATAAAAAATTCAACTATTAAACTGTAATTGGTGAATCGACATATATACTAGGTTGGTCTATATCAAAAGCAATACCATATTCCTTAAGTTTCAAAGTAATTCTTTGACTAGCATTATCTAACATTTGACGACGTAAATCCATAGATACTTTACCAGAGCCTAAAATAAAAAATGTAATCTGTGCTTGAGTTATATCTTGAGAAGTAGAACTTTGTGAATCTTTAAAAGTAATATCAGTATTGCGTGGCTCGATGCCAAATATATCGCTGGTACTTGTTAAGATAACTTGGCGGATTAATGCTTGTTCTTCAATATCTACATAACGATAAAAAGTTAAGTATAAAATAGACATCACTTTCTTCGCTGCAGTAAAGTTTTCAATATTTACTTGTGTTAGAGAATTATTAGGGATAATAATTAAAGTACCTTTTCCAGAAGAACGAATTTTAGTCGAGCGTAAACCAATAGATTCAACTCTGCCAAAAGTACCATCTGGTAAACCAATATAATCATCTACAACAAAAGGTCTGTCTACATAAAGTACGATACCGCCGAGTAATTGACTTAAAGTATTTTGAGCAGCAAAAGCAACTGCTACACCTCCCACCCCTAAACTGGCAATAATACCAAATACATTAACTTGATGAGTCTGAGCAAAAATGATAATAGCTAATACAATAATGATAAAGTTAGCAACAAACTTACCTACTATAAATAAGTCACTATTGGCTTTCCGGCCAGTTCTGAATGCTGCTTCTATTAAATAAACATCAAAAAACTGTTTAACAAATTGAGAACCTAGCCAAGTAGTTGTAATAGTTAAAATTAAACTAAGAGTAATTTCCAGAATATATAATTCAGAATATGGTGTAACAGCTAGAAGAGTTATCTCAGATATTCCTAAAGCAATTACTACTCCTATTAATAATTTATTCGGAGATATGATAATTTTATATGCTTCGGAAATTTCTGTAGATACTATCTTGCCGATTAATTCAGGGAGTTTACGAATTCCGACAATTGCGACTACTCCTATTATTCCTATGGCAAATATTCGCAGAATTTGACTAATATCTATTACTATTTCTTCTGGCAATTGAATAGTTTCGAGCATAAATAGCTTTTCCTTTAATATTATACTAAATCAGATTTTCAGAGAACCTTTTTAAAGATAAACTAATACCAGAACTCACGCATTATTGCTACATCTCCTTGAGGGTAGAGAGTATGGTTTAAAAACATAATATATCTTGGCTTAATGCCGATAATCCTTACAAACATTACTGAATCATTATTATTACTTAATAACTGAAACCTTAATGAAGTATAGCATTATTTTTGGGAATTGGTATAAGTTTATTTATATCAAGCAGTTAGGATATAGAAATAAGAGATGTATGAGAACCGGATTTAGTATTACTCTCTAAATTTGATTTAATTTTTATCTATTATACTAAGCGTGAAAAAATAATGCTACAAAAAAAGGCTGAAAATTATACCTAAAAATACTTTCTCAAATCCTATAAGCTAACTATAGCAATGAGCGCTCAGGTATTTACAAGGGCTAACTCAAAGTGCATTCTAGAAAAGGTGTACAAAAAATAATGTGTAAATATGCCAGCGCACATTGCTATATTTCGATTTTTTCTACTTTTTTTCTGATTTGTTTATTACTTCTTAACTCTTCCCTCATATACCATGCATGAAAAAAGAACGTTATACCATTTCTCCATGAAGTTGCAATGAATATAAAGATGAGAATGGTATTAAACCTATTCATTCTGATATCATGTCCGATAGCATCGGTATTGTAAGCGCGAAGGTAAGGAAGAAGGAAGAGGGAAGAAGGAAGAAGGCTTAAAAGCTGGAAAAAACTTAAATTTTCTGTAGATATTCACTCTTGGGTTTATACAAATGATACCAGGGGACATGATATGAATCCTGACTCCTGTATGTTCCCAATCCGACGACTCCCCTACCTGACTTCTAAGAAATACCCTAGATATTTGTATCAAACATTTATTGATTTGGTATTACTTCTTCCTTGATGATACCATTTGTCACAAACACTTATCAAATTGGCATTAAATTCTATTCTAAAATCCTCAAAAATTTTGAGTTATCAGATAAGCGATCGCCCAAATTCTATTATCTATTAGTGGGACTTACACAACTTAATGAGCAAAATTAGTCTATAATGCTTGTCAACCAAGGATTTTACTTCAAAAATATCATGGCGATCAAGGAAACAACTCCTACAGCTATGCCTCCTTGCTTTCAAAGATG
>NZ_JAAHGT010000952.1 GCF_010672385.1 Okeania sp. SIO2F4 | reverse complement strand
TAACTCATAAAAACCCATATCAGCAACAGCCTTTGTAGGGGCATCTATGCGAATCGTCCCTACTTATGATTTGCCATCATACCTGAGACATTCAAATCTTCTATTACTATCTGGCTGTGGTTTTTAGCCGGCTGAAGTAGTCAGTTTATGCAATGTATCTTTTCTGATGTCAGCTACCTTTGTGTGTAACTGAGCTATTCTGAGTTGCGCCTTTTTCCAGTTAGAGCGAAAACTTGGTTTTATGCCTGTTCAGATATTGCAGTCTCGATAGTTTAGATTCCAAATTTTTGCATATATTTAGCACCATCAAACACTTCGCCTGTTGACAATGTTGTCAAGGTTTTAACTCCTAAGTCTACACCAACTACATCTACTGATTTCTCGGTATTTATGCTTGCTGTTTCTATCTTAAAACTGACAAATCATCTATCAGATGCCTTAGTTATAGTTACAGCTAAACGGAGTAACATTATCTAGCAAGATTTCAAAGGTTTTTACCCAACCAATTCGAGGTAACTTTATACGATTAAAACCGACTGTAATTGAACCATCTAAAGTAAAGCTGTCATCTTTACCTTTTTCTTGAATTTAGGTTGACCAGACACTTTACTAAAGCAACGCTTCCAAGCGCCTGATAAATACCTTAAAGCATCCATACGGTGCTGTCTTAGAAACCTCGTAGTACCAATAGTTATTAGGTTTAACCATTGCTACTAAAAGTTTATGCGTATTCGTTGGCAGTAGGAAATTTAAGTTTATTCCCAGGATTATTTGAATTGTGCTATACGGATGTTCCTAGTCAACCATAGTCCCCAACTCCAAGCGTGACGAGCTACAAAGCGCGTGTTTAGCTAGTAAGGTTTTTTGCTGGTTATTTGGGTGTAGTTCAGCGCGTGAATCCTAGTAGCATTATTATCAATATAGGTCGTACTAGATAATCATAGATTTTGTCAAGCTGTTATTTACCTTTTTTTCTATATTTCTAAGAACTGTTTGTAAACTTATATCATGTATCATTAAATAACTGTAATAAACAACCTTTCCTCAACCTTTTAGGGACGTTGCATAACAAAAATGCGTTTCATGTCACGCAGTGAAACTTCCCTACATTGCGGTTAATTAATGTTACTTGATATTAGCTGAAAGTCTTATATTACCTAGCTTTTAGTAAGTTTGTGATTACTGGACTATGACTTGCCAAGCGTAAGTATAGCAAGAAATTCAGCCTTTTAATATTTACTTTGTAAATTAGTTCTAAGCCGACTCATGTTTTTTATGCCATGCAGGATGCCATAATAACTCAGCAGTAGAACGTTTTTCTACCATTTCTTTAGTGATACTGCAACGGGTAACATCTTGACGGGATGGTAATTCGTACATAATATCTAACATTAATTCTTCTAAAATACCTCGTAATGCTCTAGCTCCTGTTTTACGTCTATATGCTTCTTTAGCGATCGCCGTTAGAGCTTCTTTTTCAAATTCTAACTTAACATTATCCATCTTTAATAATTTTTGATATTGCTTAACCAAAGCATTCTGTGGTTCGGTTAATATTTTAATTAATGCAGTTTCATCTAATGGGTCAATTACTGTTAAAACTGGCATTCGCCCAATAAACTCTGGAATTAAACCAAATTTTACCAAGTCATCTGGTTCGACATTTTTCAGTACATTAATATTCCGTTTTTCTTTTGATGGTAAAGCTATACTACTTTGATGAATATTTTCACTCTGAATAAAGCCCAATGATTTTTTTCCTTGTCGTTGTTCAACAATTTTTTCCAGACCCACAAAAGCACCACCACAAATAAACAAAATAGAGCTAGTATCAAGCTGAATAAAATCTTGATAAGGATGTTTACGTCCACCTTGTGGGGGAACATTTACTACTGTCCCCTCCAATATTTTTAATAAAGCTTGTTGTACACCTTCTCCAGATACATCTCGCGTGATCGAAGTATTTTCACTTTTACGGGCAACTTTATCTATTTCATCTATATATATAATTCCTCTTTGAGCAGACTCTATATCCAAATCTGCTACTTGCAATAATCTTAACAAAATATTTTCTACATCATCCCCTACATAACCAGCTTCGGTAAGGGTAGTTGCATCTGCTACTGCAAATGGTACATCTAGTAGCTCTGCTAAAGTTTGAGCTAATAGAGTTTTGCCGCAACCTGTCGGACCCATTAAGAGAATATTAGATTTTTGTAGTTCCACATCAGAGTCAATACTCTTCTGGGAATTATTTTTTGTTTGGCAACTCAAACGTTTGTAGTGATTGTATACTGCTACTGATAGAACTTTTTTTGCTTGGTGTTGTCCAATTACATGGTCATCTAAATATCGTTTAATTTCCGTAGGTGTGGGAACTTTTTCTAAAGGAATTTTACTCTTACATGAATGCTTGTGATTTTCTAATTGTGGTTCTATTAGACTAGCTGAAGTGATATTTTTGCCAGATTGAAATAATTCTTCTTCTAATATCTCGTTACAAAGTTCTACGCATTCATTGCAAATATAAACCCCTGGACCTGCTATTAATTTGCGGACTTGATCTTGCGACTTGCCACAAAATGAACATTTAAGCTGGGAATCGTATTTGGACATATTTGTTTTTTTCCTTGGTGATGGTGATATTTACTCTATGAAGGGGTTAAATCGTGTTATTTGAGGATAAGTGCTTGAGTTAAACTCCTTACTTTGGTTATATTGAAGTCTGATTTGACAATTTCTACTTCTATTTTAAATTATATTCTGTATATTTTGATTTGAGGAATTTTAATGTTACATAATAGCTAAGTAGATTGGTTTAATTATCCGTAAAATAGCGTTTGAGATTCAAAACGCTGAAAACTTTATGAATAACTGACTTCTGGCTTCATTCCCAGATTTTTCGTTTTCAGGTTGATTTATGTTTACCTACTTATAGAAATTACAGCAGTTTCCGAAGCTATGAGGTAGAGTCGAATCTTCTTAGTTTTTGACTTCTGACTTCTGTCTTAAAACAAGGTGTACCTCATTACACTAGGAAGTGCTGTGTTTCTAGAAAGATTTATATATCCTAGAATTTTAACTGAGTGGTAAATATAGCCTTGTTTTTTCTACTCTAAAGATTAAAAGTAACTTTTTCTAGTCCTGAGAAAATATGTTAGGAGGTTCTCTGGAAATTCTCAGCAATAGTTGTATAATAACAGTTTAAAAAATACTCCTAAATTAACTGTTTTTAGTGCTTAGAGAATAAGCATTCAGGTATTAGAATTCAGGTTTTTCTAGGTCATAATTTACTAATATAGCAATCAGGAATGATTTTGATAGATATTTAAGAAGAATTAAGTTTTATCGATCAAAATTCTTTTATTTTCTAACTCCTGACTCGGTATTCCTGACTCCTAATTACCACTAAAATATTACAACTGAAATATGATTGCTATAGCTTTTTAATTAATTAGGAAGATGAGCTAATCTGCTTTGAGAGTAACTTTTGATTTTTGGTCAATATTTTAATTTTACTTCATCTTTCAAAATAATAAATTAATAGCTGACAGCTAAGAGCTGACGGCTGAATGCTTTCTTATGTCAGAGAAAACCTTAGTTTCGGAATATTAAAGAGTTTTTCCCACTCCCCTACTCCTGATTCCCTCTTGCTAAATTATAACTATCTTTTTTGAATTTTGTCTGAATTCTC
>NZ_JAAHGT010000951.1 GCF_010672385.1 Okeania sp. SIO2F4 | reverse complement strand
TAAAACCACCGGGAGGAATTTGGTGTCATATTACGGGCACAGATTTAGTTAGGGATAAAGACGGTAAATGGTTTGTTTTAGAAGATAATTTGCGTTGCCCTTCTGGTGTGTCTTATGTGTTGGAAAATCGTAGGGTAATGAAAACTACGTTTCCGCAAATTTTTGCTGCTTTAGGAATTAGACCTGTTGATAATTATCCTAGTTATTTATTAGAAACTCTCCTGAATTTGGCGCCGTCTTATTTGTCAGATCCATCTGTGGTAGTTTTGACTCCTGGTATTTATAATTCTGCCTATTTTGAACATTCATTTTTAGCTCAACAAATGGGGGTGGAATTGGTTGAAGGTAGAGATTTAGTAGTTGTTGATGGGTATGTACAAATGCGAACTACTAAGGGTTTACAGCGAGTAGATGTTATTTACAGGCGTATAGATGATAATTTTATCGATCCTTTAGCTTTTAATCCTGAATCTCTGTTAGGAATACCTGGATTAATGGAGGTTTATTGTAATGGTCGTGTTGCCCTTGCTAATGCTTTGGGAACTGGTGTAGCGGATGATAAAGTTATTTATGCTTATGTGCCTCAAATGATTAGTTATTATCTGGGCGAAGAGCAAATTTTACCTAATGTTCCTACCTATTTATGTTGGGAAAAACAACAGTTAGATTATGTATTGGCAAATTTAGATAAACTTGTGGTTAAATCAGCTAATGAAGCTGGTGGTTATGGGATGTTGGTAGGTACTCAATCAACTGCTGAACAAAGATCGGAATTTGCAGAAAAAGTTAAAGCTAATCCGCGTAATTATATTGCTCAACCTACTCTATCTTTATCTAGAGTTCCGACTATATTTGAGGATAAATTTGAAGGATGTCATGTTGATTTACGCCCTTATATTTTGTATGGTAAAGAAGTTTATGTTCATCCAGGTGGTCTGACTAGGGTGGCAATGAAAAAAGGTTCTTTAGTTGTTAATTCTTCCCAAGGTGGAGGGAGTAAAGACACTTGGGTTTTATGTGATTGAATTTTCAATTAAATGCAATACTTTTACTTACAATAATTACCTGTTCAACGAAGTCATAATTCAGAATTCAGAAGTTTTTTTTGTCATGCCAATTTTGAGCAACCCTTCAAAAACATTTCGCCTTACAAGGCGGGGTTTTAGACAAAATTATTTTGATGAAATATCTATAATTAAGATAATTAATATTGTTGCTGAGATATTGGTTGGTAGGGTTTGATTAATGAATTTTTACTTATAACTATTAGGAAAAATTTTAGTTGTTAGGTATTGTAGACTTTTAGGGAGCAGGTAACCGAGAATAAACTGTATTTTATGAATATGATAACTCCTATATTCTAGACTTTTAGGGAACAGTCAAATTCTTACATCTGATTTCTGATTGCTATAAGGGACTTCCAAATAAAAAATTATCCCATTAGCTATGAAAATAAGGGAGTAGGGGCATCTATGCGAATCGCCCGTACGGGAGTAGGGAAGAAATTGAAAAAGTAAGGGAGCAGGGAGTAACCAGTTAACGCGATTAGTAGAAAAATTGGGATAATGTATTTTATGCTATTCCCTAACATAGAAATGCTATATTTATTTGTTCTTCCTTCTTAATACAATTTATCCTTAATACAATTTATCAATCATTTATACTTGAGTTAAAAATTACTTTATATTTTACTATTTTTCCTGCACCACCTAACACCTAACACCTTTTTCAGAACATATAGTAAACATTATAATAAATTTGCTATTACTTATTTATTATTCAATCAAAATTAATTATGCTAAGTCGCGTTGCAGATTCAATTTATTGGCTAAATCGTTATGTTGAACGGGCAGAAAATATTGCTCGGTTTGTTGATGTTAATCTAAATTTACTGTTAGATTCTCCTAGTTTGGTTCAACAGTGGCAACCTATAGTTATTACTACTGGAGATTTGGCTTTATTCCAAGAACGTTATGGTGAAGTAACACAAGCAAATGTAATTCAATTTCTCACTTTTGACCGAGATTATCATAACTCTATTCTTTCCTGTCTACGCTTTGCTAGAGAAAATGCTCGTTCGATTCGGGAAATTATTTCTTCAGAAATGTGGGAGCAAGTTAACTCATTTTATTTAATGGTAAAAGATGTGGCTAATAGTGGTTTAAAAACTTCTCAATTACCAGAATTTTTTGCGGAGGTAAAAATGGGTGGACACCTCTTTACAGGAATCATGGATGCCACTATGACTCATAATGAAGGATGGCATTTTGGCAGAATGGGGAGATTTTTAGAAAGAGCTGATAAAACTAGCCGTATTCTTGATGTTAAATACTATATTCTTTTGCCTTCTATTAAAGATATTGGGACTCCACTAGATGAAGTGCAATGGATGGCATTGTTGAAGTCCGCAAGTGCTTATGAAATGTACCGTAAACGTCAGCAACATCGAATTACTCCTAATGGAGTAGTAGAATTTTTAATATTAGACCGAGAGTTTCCCCGTTCAATTCAATATTGTTTGAGTGAAGCAGAGCGATCGCTTTATCAAGTGATTAGACCAACTCAAGGTATTAGAAAACATCCTGTAGAAAAAGTATTAGGTCGTTTACGTTCTGAGTTAGATTATTTAACTGTTGAAGAAATAGTTAAAATGGGTTTACACGAATTTCTCGACAATTTACAAACTCGAATAAATCAAACGGGATATCGAATTTTTGAAACATTTTTTGACCTGAAATCTACTGAAGGGAATAGGCAATAGGGAATAGCTCACAAGGGTAGGTTTTTTACTTTCTGGTTGTGATATAAAATCCGGTTAAATTTTTTATATAGTTGGGAGATATGGAGATGGGGAGGTGGGAGATTGGGTAGATGGGAAGATTGAACTGTAGATAGAATTGTTAAAGATATACTATATAACCGGATTCTATATTACTAGACTTAGAGGACAAGGAGGACTTGGTGAGAAGGGAGAAAAAATGTAGATATTAAGAGCTATTTACAGCAAAAGAAGAATTATAGTTAGGACTTACGCACCAGACCACAGATATAGCGTTAAAAACTATAACGTTATAGTTTTTGAACTCTATATATAGTCGCTTTGCATAAGTCCTGATAGTATCTCTCCTTCGATGCGAAACTGTGGATAATAGCTCAAAAATTGTCATTAGACTACTTACTTATTTCTGCTTCTTGACATCCTCCCGACGTTGCGCTTACGCGATAACGCGGGATTCCCTAACATCACTGATAGGGGCTTTCTGCTTCTAACGCACCTGCCTCCAAAGCCGAACCTCTTTTCGGTCTTACGGTCGCTCCACAGACTGAAACTGCTAGCCCAGCAGCCTTATTATCTTTACTATAGCATACTATTGTTAGAACTGCAACATTGATTGGTTTTCCCATCTCTGAGCTCCCCTACGGGAGAGCGCGGATCTTCAACCAACGTTGAGATAAAACTGATACAAAGCGTCACATAATGTGACAAATTGATGTTTACTTCCTAGTGCAGAATGGCGGAAATAACTGACCAGTTACAAAATCCTAAAAACCTTACTAATCAATACTTTTGACTTTTAAATGCATGACTTTTAACTTCCGCGTAGCGGCACTAGTTCTACTGAGGCCATCGGCGGTTACTCATCCACAGGCATTCACGGTCGAGGCGACCGCATCTGTCAACTAATTACCTAAATTTAAG
>NZ_JAAHGT010000950.1 GCF_010672385.1 Okeania sp. SIO2F4 | reverse complement strand
GTTGAAGCAGTAGCAGAAACAGTAGAAACACCGGAAGTTGAAGCAGTAGTAGAAACAGTAGAAACACCGGAAGTTGAAGCAGTAGCAGAAACAGTAGAAACACCGGAAGTTGAAGCAGTAGTAGAAACAGTAGAAACACCGGAAGTTGAAGCAGTAGCAGAAACAGTAGAAGCACCGGAAGTTGAAGCAACAGCAGAAACAGTAGAAGCACCGGAAGTTGAAGCAGTAGAATCCCAAAAAACAAAGGAGACTACAGCAGATGAAGAGACATCAGCAGCAGCTTTAGAATAAACCTCTTGACAAATGCAGATGAATAGGGAGTAAGTAAAATGGTAAGTTGGAAAGATGATAAATCAATAATAACCAGGGATTACATTGATTTGACTGACATTTATTCCCTATATTCTGCTCTTCATTATTCTGAATCAGAAAGATTTGACATCCTCCCTGTACCGAGACAAGGACGATTCCTCACCAGGTAACCTTTGTGGGTGGTAGCTTAATAGGGTTGACGCTTCCTTGGGTACTGCTACTGCAAGCAGTAGTCTGACACTTGTCCTCTATATCGGTTTAAAGTTTCGGAATGACCTCCCGCGACTAGATGTGTCGTTCACGAATTAAACTAATACTTTGTTTGAGTCTCCAGATTGGACAATGCAATTGCCCTTTAATCTTTTACTTTTGCTAGCCTGGGCTTCGGTTTCACATTTATAAGCAATTGTATATCTACAGCAGGCGCTTGGTGGGAATTTCAATCAATATCATTATAATATGATAACAAAAGTTGCCTACTTAAGGGCAAGGCTTGAAACCCATTTTTTTGGTCAGTAAAAATCAAAAAAAATATTTTTTTATATAATTAGGAAACAATGGTAGCTATTAACTGCCGAGGTGTAATCTTCCAAGGTATTCAAGCAATCATTTTTGATAAAGATGGTACTTTAGAAGACTCTCAAGAGTTTTTAAGAAATTTAGGACAAAAGCGAGCTCGCCTTATTGATGCTAAAATTCCTGGAATAGGGGAACCACTACTAATGGCTTTTGGGATTGATGGCAATAATATTAACTCTACAGGATTAATGGCAGTAGGCAGTAGGCGAGAAAACGAAATTGCAGCAGCAGCTTATATTGCTGAAACTGGACGGGGTTGGTTAGAATCATTAACTATTGTCAAAGAAGCTTTTGCAGAAGCTGACCAAATATTGCCGAAGTCTACTCCAGGTTATCTGTTTACAGGTAGTCTAGAAGTGCTAAGGTATCTTTCCCAAGCAGGTATAAAACTGGGTATATTGTCTGCAGATAATACAACAGCAGTGCAAAATTTTGTCAGATACTATCAACTCAACGATTATATTCAACTAGAAATGGGGGTTAATGATAGTCCTAGTAAACCAGATCCAGAACTATTTTTACAAGCTTGTCAAAAATTAGGGGTTAAACCAGTTACAGCATTAATGGTAGGAGATTCTCCAACAGATATAGAAATGGGGAGGAAAGCAGGAGCAGCAGGTTGTATCGGTATTTGTTGGGGGAAACCGGAAGCTAATCACCTACAAGCAGCAGATATAGCGATCGATCACTTAGAAGAAATCCAAGTATTGTGACATATTAAGTTGCATAACTTTGACAAATAAAAATAATGATCGTTTATCAAAAATAACTATTTTGGTAATTGTTAAGATAAATGGCCAATAATTGTTAACTTCCACGATCGAGTGTAAATAAACTGCGAAAAGTTGCCTTCTACTGCAAGTGAAGGTCGCAATGATAGGGAACCATGTTATAATAGAAAAATACAGGGGAAAGTCATCATCTCTTGATAAACAGTAACTCTCCGTGCTAGTTGAAGAATCTTTTGGTGTCCCCTAAGTGCAAAGCTGGGAGTATTTCAATTATTTGATTTGTGTCTTTGCATACAATCTTTGTTATAGTAGAATAAGTTATTAACTCAGGGAAAATAAACAAATAATTCAGAATTTTCTGCTTCTGGTCAAAATAATTGATTGACCAGAAAAAATTATGTCAAGTAGGGCAATGTTAACCTTAATGTTGTATACGTCCCATGCCATTTCCTATACATGGAAAATGGCACAAGAAACATAATAGCTGACTACAAACTGAGTTTTCTGTTAGATAGTTGACTTAATCTGATAGCACAGAAAGTAGAAAGTAGTTATTTTGTACAAGGATTATCCCGAAGTTAAAGCTTATCGATCGTTTGGCTAATTCCTGGAAAATATTAGGAGGAACTACTATTGTCTAGTCGTTACTTATTCACTTCTGAGTCTGTTACTGAAGGACATCCAGATAAAATTTGCGACCAAATTTCTGACACAATTATAGATGCTATATTAGCGCAAGATCCCCAAAGTCGTGTGGCTGCTGAAGTAGTAGTTAACACAGGGTTAGTCCTAATTACTGGTGAAATTACAACTAAGGCCCAAGTAAATTATATAGACCTGGCTAGGAAAAAAATTGCTGATATTGGCTATGTCTATGCAGAAAATGGTTTTTCTGCCGATAGCTGTTCGGTTTTAGTAGCTCTTGATGAGCAGTCAGCAGATATTGCTCAAGGGGTAGATAAAGCTCAAGAAACTCGTGAGCTTTTAAGTGACGAAGAACTCGATGCAGTGGGTGCAGGAGACCAGGGCTTAATGTTTGGTTTCGCCTGTAATGAAACTCCTGAATTAATGCCTTTACCTATTAGTTTAGCACACCGAGTTTGTCGCCAACTGACTGCGGTAAGAAAAACAGGTCAACTTCCCTATTTAAGGCCAGATGGCAAAAGTCAAGTCACAATTATTTATGAAGATGGCCGTCCTGTTGGTATCGATACAATCTTAATTTCTACCCAACACACTGCTAGTATTGGAGAACTTACAGAATTAACGGAAATTCAAGCCAAGATTAAAGAAGACCTCTGGAAATATGTTGTCGAGCCAATATTTACTGATATAGAAATTAAGCCTGATTCACAAACTCGTTTTCTTGTCAACCCCACTGGTAAATTTGTTATTGGCGGTCCACAGGGAGATTCTGGTCTTACAGGACGTAAAATTATAATTGATACTTATGGTGGTTATTCTCGTCATGGAGGCGGTGCTTTTTCTGGAAAAGATCCAACTAAGGTAGATCGTTCAGCAGCTTATGCTTGTCGCTACATAGCTAAAAATATTGTTGCAGCAGGTCTAGCAGAAAAGTGTGAGGTTCAAATTAGTTATGCGATTGGTGTAGCACGACCTGTTAGTATGATGATTGAAACTTTTGGTACTTCTAAGGTAGATGAAGAGAAGTTATTAGAAGTAGTGAAAGAAAACTTTGAACTCCGTCCAGCAGGAATTATTCAGACTTTTAACCTCCGGAACTTGCCTGGAGAAAGAGGCGGTCGTTTTTATCAAGATGTTGCTGCTTATGGTCACTTAGGACGTACCGATCTAGATTTACCTTGGGAGCAAACAGATAAGGTGGAGTTATTAAAGGAAGCATTTCGTCCACAGTTAGCAACTACAGTCTAATAGGTTTCTATAGACTTTTAATTGCTAGGCGTTGCTGAGTCAAGGTATGAAAATAAAAACTGAATAATCTCAAGTATTTGTTATTCAATAGTTTAGCAATTGCCAACAAATACAAATCATACCCAAAATTAGCAACGCTAGTTACTAATAATATTTGATTTTCAGCAACCAAGAGAACTTTCTTTCTT
>NZ_JAAHGT010000095.1 GCF_010672385.1 Okeania sp. SIO2F4 | reverse complement strand
TCCATAAAAAGGAATAGTTAGAAACTCTATATGTACTCCAACTATCCAGGCCATACTAGCAGCAATTACTTGCATAAATAACCTGAATAGTGCTGATAAACCAAACAAGTCATCTGCTAAACCAATCATAAAAAAAGCTAAACCGCCGACTGTTACTCCCCAGATTTCAAACTCTTTTTCTGGCGGCAAAATATTACCATTAGTATCTATAAATCCTCCCAACCACCAAACAATTAAAAGAGCAATTAGACTACTAATAAAAATAGAAACTCCTCCCAAACGTACCATTGGTTGTTTATGAATTTTACGACCGCCGGGATGATCTACAAGTCCAATTGTGAGACCAATTTTTTTGATTATTGGTGTAATTAAAAGTACAAGTAAAGTCGAAATAACTAAGGTAATTAAATGGTACAGATAATTAGGTATCTGAAATAATGGAGGGTTAAGAGTTAATAATAAATTATTAAGTTGGTCTAGCATCATCAGGGTATTTTGCCACTATCAATAGGTTATAATTTTAGAAAATTAAAATGTTTTTTTGTAAGAGTTGGGCGCTTATACTAAAATGTAATTATTTAAAACTATAGTGCTACCCTATATTTAATATTTGACTTTTATCAATAGGTTAGCTCCATTTAGTAGAGACATTATATAGAATGTCTCTACTAATTCCTAATTAAATATACAACCTTGGGGTGAAATTTAGCCTTTTAATTAGCTAATTATGTATTATCCAGTTTTTGATCTAGAATTAATCCCCAATTTAGGATTTACCGAAAATCCAAACTTCTTTAGACGAGACTGGGAACTTTAGCCATGAGATGAGGATAAAGAGGAAAACCATTGCATAATGATGCTACCCTCTCTCGACACTTTTGAGCTACCTCTTCATCTTCTGGATTTAGCAATCGTTCAGCAATAATATCGCCTATTTCTGTAAATTCAGCAACTTTCAGCCCTCGACTTGTCATTGCAGGAGAACCCAGTCGGAGACCACTGGTAACAAAAGGAGACTCTGGGTCAAAAGGTACAGTATTTTTATTAGCAGTAATATTAACCCCACTCATCAACTTATCTGCTTTTTTACCTGTCATACTTACTGATCTTAGATCCACTAACATAACGTGATTTTCCGTACCACCAGAAACTATTTTTAATCCGCGTTTTTGCAGTTGGGTTGCTAAGGCAGCAGCATTTTCTATAACTTGGCCGGAATAAGTCTTAAATTCTGGTTTTAAAGCTTCTCCAAATGCGACTGCTTTGCCTGCAATAACGTGTTCTAAAGGACCACCTTGAGTTCCGGGAAATACTGATTTGTCTAGTTTTTTCCCTAATTCTGGGTCGCGGGTAAGGATTAAACCGCCTCGTGGCCCCCTTAAAGTTTTGTGGGTGGTAGTTGTTACCACGTCACAGTGAGGAACTGGGTTAGGATGATGACCTGTTGCTACTAAACCAGCAATATGAGCAATGTCTGCTAATAAATAAGCTCCTACTTCATCGGCGATCGCCCGGAATTTTTCAAAATCAATTATCTGAGAATAAGCGGAATATCCACAAATCAGAAGTTTGGGTTTATGTTCTTTTGCCAGTTCGAGAACTTGGTCATAATCTATAGCTTCTGTTTTTTGACTTACACCATAATGATGAACTTTGAACCATTTACCAGAAATGTTGACTGGGGAACCGTGGGTCAAATGTCCGCCGTGGGATAAGTCCATTCCCATGATGGTATCCCCTGGTTGTAACAAAGTGAGGAATACAGCAAGGTTAGCCTGTGCTCCAGCATGAGGTTGTACATTGGCATGGGCAGCTCCAAATAATTGTTTGGCACGGTCTATGGCTATTTGTTCGATTTCGTCTATAAATTCACAGCCGCCGTAGTACCGTTTACCTGGGAGACCTTCGGCATATTTGTTGGTGAGTACAGAACCTTGGGCAGCCATTACTGCTGGTGAGGTAAAGTTTTCACTGGCAATTAATTCTAGGTGGTCTTGTTGCCGTCCGTATTCTTTTTGAATTAGTTCGGCTACTAAAGGGTCTGTTTCTGTGAGAAAGTTAGCGTTAATCATGTTCAGTATTTTTTGAGGCTACATTACAAAGTATACGCCCCACACTAGAACTTAAGTTTTTAGTGTGGGGCTGAGGAATCTAGTATAGAGTAATGGAATTGGTTAATTTACTTTTAGAATTTATTTTCAATCACTAAATCACTCAATGGTAATTGTCCGGGCTTTGGCCAAGGATCTTTAACTTTTTTGCCAATGGCTACCATAGGACCCATTACATAATCTTTAGGTAAATTAATTAATTCTGCTACTTTTTCAATCTCAAAACCAATCATCGGGCAGGAATCATAACCCATCGCTTTTGCTGTTAACATTAAGGTCTTAAGGTATTATTTAATTTCAATAAAAATATAGACATTTACGGACAATTATGTTCTTATATTCATACTTAAGAATACATTCTATTTCTCTTAGTGTAAGAATGTATAGACGATCTAGGGCGACAAATAAAAGCACAGAAACAGGACTCAGGAGTTGCCATGCTGAAACTGATTGAAAAACATATAATTAGCAAACACCATTGTAACTATAAAGAAATCGATAAGTTATGCTTTTTATCAAAGAATTTATTTAATGCAGTTAATTATATTGTTAGACAAGAATTTATCTTCAACCAGAAGTATTTAAACTCAGCTCAAACTTATCATTTAATTAAAGAGTCTGTTGACTATAAAGCAATACCTAGAAAAGTAAGTTGTCAAATAATTAGATTAGTAGATAGGTGCTGGAGTTCGTTTTTTGCCTCCCTCAAAGACTACTCAGAAAACCCTCATAAATATCTGGGAAAACCAAATTTACCAAGATATAAAGATAAGCTAAAAGGTCGGTGTGTGACGATTTATCCAGCTCAAGCGATTAGTAAAAGAGGTTGAAAGAAGGGATTCTTAGAACCTTCAGGAACAAATATATCAATCCCAACAAAAATTCAAGGAAAAGTCAATGAAATTAGATTAGTACCTCGTAATAGTTATTATATATTCGAGGCAGTTTATGAGGTTGAATCAGGAAAACCGATAGATAATAATCGAGTAGCAGCAATCGACTTAGGGTTATCAAATTTAGCAACAATTTCCTCAAATGTGAAGGGATTTCAACCATTTATAGTAAATGGTAAACCTTTAAAATCAATCAACCAGTTTTATAATAAAAAGAAAGGAGAACTACAGAGTAAATTACAAAAACAAGCAGAAGAACGTTGTCACTCAAATAAAATCAATAAATTAACGATAAAACGTAATTTGAAAGTAGAGACATATTTACACCAAGCAAGTAGAATAATAATTAATACTCTTCGAGAAAACCAGATAGGAACTTTAGTAATAGGAAATAATCAAAAATGGAAACAAGAGATTAATTTAGGGAAAAGAAATAACCAAAATTTTGTGCAAATTCCTTATCATAAATTTATAGAACAATTGACGTATAAAGCTGAATTAGTAGGCATAAAAGTAATTATCAACGAAGAAAGTTATACATCAAAAGCTAGCTTTCTTGATCTTGATAATATCCCCAATTATCAAAAGGGAGTAAAACATAAATTTAGTGGTCAAAGAATAAAAAGAGGATTATATAAATCGAAAAATGGCTTGTTGATTAATGCTGACCTCAACGGTAGTTACAACATACGCTCGAATTGCAGTTCCAAATGCTTATGCTGATGGAATAGAGGGATTAGGAGTAGTTCCATTCAGGGTAACACCTGGAAAAGTGAGTTGATACATAGATGAATATTTGTCTATAAACTTACAAACTCTAAAGCATCCATTGAGTAAAACTCCTCTTGATTAGTTTAAGATTCAGAAGCTGAGTTTTGCAATAAAATGAAAAACTAGGTCTCCCGATTTGGGTTCTCTGTGTTAGGCAACGGTTTTGTTAAATTTTACCTGAAATTAGGAGCAAAGAATCTACTTAATTTTTGGGTAACAAAATAGGTTTTAAATTACAAAGTATATGCCCCATACTAACACTTAAGGTTTTCCAGATGGAGTATTAGTATGGAGCAGACAGATTTAGTTTATGATGTTGGTTATCGTAATATTTGACCAGTCAAATTATTTCTAAAGTATTTACTGTGTCAACTATTCGTAAATTAATGATTTGCTTGACAAAAATTATCCTAGAAATAAGCTCTAGAAAAACAGCAAACTTTATGAGTTCTACTAATAATTAGATTACTTTCTTGGAAAGTCATTTAAAAAATTGCCCTAAGCCATGAAAAACTTCATTGAGAGATATTGGAAATGAAATATGACTAAGCATATAGCGGAATGGTGCAGGTAGCTTCTTGATTATTGACTTTTGTTCTGTCACCTCTAAAGCTTGAGTCTCATTTACTTCAGGCTGTACAGAGTTATAATTGTTTTGTTGACCAATGTTTTGTTCACCAATCTGAGAACCTTTATTAATAGCACCTGATTGGTTCTGGATACCAATTTTAGTAATTGGAGTATTTGACATGATTCAATCTCCTTGTGTTAATAAATTGTTGACTAATTTCTAGTTTAACTCATTTAAATAAGTTTGTGTTTTTATCTTTACCTATAAGCAATTACACAAAAAGTCTGGAATAGTATTTACTAATAAAGAATCGTCGTGAATCCAGCAAAAATTGTTTATCCTACAACAGTATCTTCTTTATATAAAAAATTATATTTAAAGTCAATCAATTAAACCCATGAAAAGACATATTTATATGAAAACTATCTCCAGGTTTAGCACTTATCTTTGAGCTTGCACATAATCCTAACTGGACTATCGAAAATAACTGGAAATAATTCTAAAATCACAGGCATTCCCACAAAAAACAAAAATAATAGAATCACAATTCTATATATTATTGGCGCTTCATTAATTATATTATTTTTGCTAGTTTTTTTCGTTAAACTATTTTGTTCTGCACGCTTTTTTTGCTCTCTCTCGTAAACCTCGACTATATCTGCATTTTCAGTAATTTCTTGGTAAGCTTTATATGTGAGTTCTTTATTTTTTTGTTTTTTCCATAATTCAACTAGGGCAAATGCTAATACAGCTAGACGCTTTTGTTGTTTTTGTTGTTTAATGGCATCTTCAATCAGCCGTTCAACCAATCTTTTTTTAACACTAACTCCGAAATTGCGAGTTGGTTTTTCTATTACTTCCCTTAATTGGTCTCCTGTCATTTGTTCTAACGTAATGCTATGTTTTTTCAAGGCATCTGGTAAGGGTGGATCAAACTCAATATTTCCTGAAGAATTTGTTCGTATTATAGTCACTAATATTGTTGATAAAGGGGATTTGTTAGTGGCACTTTGAAATGTTTGTAAGAGAGCATTAATAAATTTGTATCGGGTTTTATATTTATTAGAAGTGTTGTAGAGTTGCTCAAATTGATCTGCAATAATTAAAATACGTTTATCTGGATTTTTTTGCTGTATTTTATTAATAATCTCAGATAATAAAGTGATGTTGTTTTTCAGTGAATTTTTGAGTTTTTTGGCTTCAGTCTTTAATTCTTTTTTATTATCTTGTGGAATATATAGTGGAACTAAAGCTTGAGCAAGGTTATAAAAAGGATCTTCTTGAGGACGAAAAAATGTAAATAGCCAATTTTTTGCTTTGTATAATTTTGGAACTAATCCTGCTAGAATCACTGAGGACTTACCACTTTTTAATTCACCTAAAACTGAAATAAAATTATTTGTTTCAATAGCTGAAAGAAGTTTTTTTACAAATTCATCTCTACCGAAGAAATATTCAGCATCCTCTGGAAGAAAAATAGATTTGCTGTAGGGACAATTAGGATTTTTTTTTATGTTTACATAATTCTTGAGATTGATAACAAAATTATTTTGAATACCAATCTGTGTGCCATAATTTGTAGACCCAGGTTGATTTTGAATTCCAATTTGTTGGGATTTTTTTTCATTATTTTGTGCAGCCATTAAACTTCACAATTAAGTTCTGATTGTTAAAGAATAAGCCAGTAGAATAAATTCATAAATTATCAGTACAAGAATCATAATTAACAGTGTGAGCTAAACCCGAAAAAGAAGATAAAATTTTATTGATCAAAACCTAGCTTTGACAGTATTAAACACTTGATAATAGTGGCGCTGCATTTAACAATATCTGAGTATAAGGATGTTGAGGATAATTAAATAGTTCTTCTGTTTTCCCTTCCTCAACAATTTTCCCACTATTCATAACAGCAATTCTGTCACAAATAAATCTAGCTACCCACAAGTCATGGGTAATAAATAAATAGGTTAAATTCAATTCTTGCTTCAATTCCAACATCAATTCCAAAACTTGAGTTTGAATAGTAGCGTCTAACATACTTACAGGTTCATCACAAATAACCAGTTTTGGATTAGTAATTAATGCTCTGGCAATAGCAACTCTTTGTTGTTGCCCTCCAGATAATTCAGAAGGATATCGATTACCATATTCTGCGACTGGAGTCAAACCTACTTTTTCCAACATTTCCTCAACTTGAATTTTTGCTTCCTCTGTGCTAGCCAAGTTATGGATAAATAGGGGGTCTGCTATTATCTGGTTGACAGTCATCATTGGGTTGAGACAAGCGAGGGGGTCTTGAAATATCATTTGCATTTCTCGACGGTATGGTTGTAAAGCAGAGTGGGAGAGAGTAGTTAAGTCTAGACCTTGAAATTCCACTGAGCCAGAAGTAGGTTTAATTAATTGTAAAATAGTCCGAGATAAGGTACTTTTACCACAACCAGATTCTCCGACTAATCCTAATATTTCTCCTGAATAAAGGTCTAAGTTTACTTCATCAACTGCTTTAATAAGTTTGCTTTTTCCAGAAAATAATA
Organism: Okeania sp. SIO2F4; assembly: GCF_010672385.1. Lineage (GTDB taxonomy): Bacteria > Cyanobacteriota > Cyanobacteriia > Cyanobacteriales > Microcoleaceae > Trichodesmium. The sequence goes on along the minus strand of NZ_JAAHGT010000095.1, from coordinate 10,018 downwards.
ACTGCTCTATAAAATTACTTTCTAAGGTGTAATGTTTAACTAAATCTTTGATTTGCAAAATAGGTTTAACTGTTTTAGCAACTTTTATTTCCTCTATTTCCTCAGATTTTTCTGGTTTAATTTGAGGAGGAGTAGATTCAACTACTTGAATATGTAAAGCTGCTGCAAATAGAGATTTGGTATATTCATGTTGGGGATGATGGAGAATTTGTTTAATTTCACCTTTTTCTACTATTTCACCCCCATACATCACAGCAATACTGTCACAATATTCTCCCACCATTGCCAAATCGTGAGAAATTAATAATAAAGAAGTCTGACGTTCTTGGCAAAGTCTAGTTAGCTCCTGCAAAATTTGAGATGCTATTGTTACATCCAAACTTGTAGTAGGTTCGTCAGCTACTATTAATTTCGGGTCAAGTAAAAGTGCTAAAGCGATCGCCACCCTTTGTCGCATTCCCCCACTAAATTCATGGGGATATTGAGACCAACGACTAGCAGGAATATTAACAGTTTCGAGAGTTTCTATAGATTTTTTTTCTGCCTGAGATTTAGATAGATAGGGTTGGTGTGCTTCAATAGTTTCTATGCAATGATCCCCAATAGTCATTAATGGATCGAGGCGAGTCATAGGGTCTTGAAAAACTAATGCTACTGCTTCACCACGAAATTTTCTGAGTTGAGAGGGGTTCATCCCAAACACAGATTTTTCCCCAAAGGTAACAGACCCCTCAACTTGTACTGACTTGGGCAATAATCTCATAGCAGCACGTCCGAGGGTAGATTTACCACATCCAGATTCTCCCACTAATCCTAATTTTTCACCAGGTTGAAGTTTTAGGGATACATTATTTACTGCCCAATGAAATTTTCCATGTTTTTCGGGATAAGCTACTCGTAGATTTTCTATATTAAGTAAGGGATTCATTTATTATTTTAATTAGGGATAGTTTGTTTGATAAATAGTTTGTTATTTTAGTGTAAACATTTAGCCATCAGTTATTAGTTGTCAGCCATTAACTTATTCTTTTTGAAGAAAGAATCAGAGTTGAAAGATTGAGCGAAAATTAAAAGTTACTCTTAAAGCATACTAGCTAATATTCCTCATTAATTACTTGGTACAGAATTATTACCGAATAATTAAGGTTTAAAGCCTCTCATGAGCAAGGAGAAACAAGAAAAAATTTTCCTTTTATTCAATCCAATCCGTTTTAGGGAGAGGTAATTATCCATTATCCATTATCCATTATTGAACCAAGAAAAGCTATTTGCGTAGCATTCCGCAGGGAAAACTTGAAGCCGAATACCTAAGTGCTTACATTTTAGTAATTCTTTTCCAGGTGAAAAAACCGTTGTTTTTGAGTAAGTTTTGATTGAGCACAAGTTAACTTGATTTTAGATGTGAAATATTCAGTAATATCATGTCCGGATAAACAGTTATAAATAATTAGGGAGTCCTCAGGAGTAAGGAGTTAGGAGGGAGAAGAGGAGGAAAAAATAGGGTATTACGAGGAAAAAGTTTTTTATCACTAATTATAGCAGTTTTCATTAACATAGAATACAACTATTTCTGCAATTTATTAAACTTTAGGTATATATAGAATTTTTACTGTAGTCTACCTTTGTGAAAACCGCTATAAGCGGACATGATATAACAGTTGATAAATTAATAATTTGTAAGTATTCAGCTATTAGCGGTCAGCTAGCCTCTTTCAGAGGAGCTGCCTCTTGCAGAGGAGCTGCCTCTTGCAGAGGAGCTGCGCTAACGCTAACGCTAACAGCAATAAAAATGAACAATTACAGCTAAAATTAGCTGATGATGTCCGCTTTTACCCAGACTTTTAATTCTCGCTCAACCTGAATCCTAATTCTTCCTCCAAATGCAATAAACTCCGAACGCTGAGGGCTGATAGCTGACGGCTGAATGCTTACAATAATTTAGGGATTGTACATTAAAGGATAATAAACACCTAAACAAAATTATTTACAAATTCGATCCTTACTGAATGGCAATTTCAGCAAAATATTTGTGTAATTAATTCTGTTTACCTGCTTAGATTTTCAACTGTACATAGTATTGAGGAAAGAATTATCCAAAAATATCTACTTTTATATTTCATTATTGCCTGATTGTGCAACGCCGAAAAATTTCCTCTTAGCTAATAATTCTTCAAGTTCTTATCAGGTCATTTCAGTTAGCCTCCTGCCGGAGAAACTTCCTTAACAGTTAGCCTCCTAGGTCGGAACTTCGTCAAGTAATTTAATCCTAAAAAAAACTATTTTTTATGATTAGTTGTATTTTTATAATCTGAAAAACCTTATAAAAGAAGATTTTTTATAATTATCAATTCCATTATTGGTTTAATACCCCACAGTCTAAACGATGTCTAAAATTGCTTAGGATTATAAGACGCGGAGCGACTTGCCAAAGGCTATCCCCATCCAATTGTTTCTTCTTCCTTCTTTTTTCTTCAATTATTTTCATTTTGTCATAACTACTTGCTTGAGATCCACAAAATTTATTTTTTGAGCCTAAATAATATAGAATAAGTGAGAAATAAGCATCTTTAACAGGGAAAAAAAATCTAAATAGCAACTAAAAAATATTAACTTTGAGTATCTATTTCTCAAGGCAATGAATTAATGGTTAATGGCTAGTTGACGTCTGAATGCTTACCATGATTTTTATCAAGTTCCACTACTAGAGAAACATTATTTACTGCCCAATAATATTTTCCATGTTTTTCAGAATAGACTACTCCTAGATTTTCTCTATTCAGTAGAGAAACATTATTTACTGCCCAATAATATTTTCCATGTTTTTCAGAATAGACTACTCCTAAATTTTCTCTATTCAGTTAGGAATTCATTTATTACTGCAATTGCGATATTTGCTTTAAGTAATAATAAGCTATTTGATTAATTATTTTATTTTCCCGTTGAAAATCCTGGTGTTTTTGAGCAAGTTGTAATTGAGTAAAAGTTAAATTAATTTAAGGTGTTAAATATTCACTCAAAGTCAATAGATTAATAATTGATACCAGACCAAATTTTTTTTGATTCTAAATATTAGGAGAGGTAAGACATAAGCATCTTTAAAGAAGTCAAAAAATCTAATTAACAACTAAAAATTATGAACTTTTACTACCCATGCTAAATTTGCCATTAAGTTCCTTACTTTTCTTTTCAAATCTGCGTAACATATAAGTAGCAGCACAGTCTGCTTGGGGATGATTTTCCAATATTTCTGTTAATTGAAAAACACACTCAGCTATTTCTTCTCCTAATTTATCAATGACAGTCTCGCGATTAATCATTTCTTGTTGATGCTGACGCACTTTTGCTTGCCATTGACTTGAAAAAATTTCGTGAATTTTAGTGTGAAGACCAAGTTCTTCTAAAATTTTCCATTCTTCCCCACTATCAAACCAGATACCTCCACAACTCATACAACGTTCTATATAGAAAGGATTTTTAATATTTATTCTAGCTCGTGACAAATAAGTACCGCACTCTGGACATAATCCTGCTTTACCATCAAAAGGGGAGGGTACAAAATCTTCAAATTGATTGTAGTAGGGCAAGGTTTCTTCAGGAGCATACCATGAAGGTAAACTGGCTAACCAGGCTTCATACTCTTTTGCTGAAATCCAAAAACCTTTAGATATAGGACAATATTTTACCGGGATAATATCATTTAAAATGGCATCTTCTAACTCTACATCGCATTTGGGGCTTTTCATCCTGTTTCTTCCTGATTCTGTTTTGATGTGGGTTGACCAAGTATACTCAAACAATAACCTTTGAGAATTTCTAGGCGATCGCTGATATTGGCCAACCGTGTTTGTGTTGTTTGAGGGTTTCGAGATGCTTGTAAAAAGCTAACATCTACATTCAAGAGCCTAAATTGCTTATGAATCTCCGTCAAATAAGACTGTACCTGGGATGCTATAGGTTGGTCTAGTCCTGAGTTATCTAAATTAATAATCTGAGTCTCGAATAATTGTTGGACTTCTTGATTTGTGGCCAATATTTTTGCTAGCTCTCTTTCCACCACATTTTTTTGCAACTGATTCAGAAGTTGACTGAGTTTTTGATATTGCTGATTATGCTCCTTTGGCAACATTAATGTAAATAAATCGAAATTTGTATATATTATTAACATACAAAGTAATATTGTTTCACTGAAGTCAAAAGTCAAAAGTCAAAAGTTAAAAGTCGAAAAATCAGATAGTATTGGCTGAAAAATTTCACTGAGAATAATTTCAGGCAATAATTTTACATAATTAGTGTGGTGTGAAATTATTTGTGACATTATTATAAGTGAATTGGTATAACAATCTAGGATTTTAGGTTCAGAAGTTATTAGCTTAAGTGCAACCACAGACGCTTAATTAATCTATCTATAACTTAATATCACCCTAGAGAGACTAAGAAATGAGAATTTTATTACTTACATAATTTAGACATATTGAGCTTTAACTTATTTAGGGTTTTCCTTCTAAGTTATGTATTTTGTTTAATCCTCAATCCTAATTTTATCGTTGCTATGCTTTGATTTTTCGGGAAACTTACGTTTTCGATGGCATAGTATTAGGTGTGATGTTGCAGATTTTTCAAGAGCACTATGCATGAGAGATCAGGAATTAAACCCCACCGTCACACCCAGTGTATAAAATTAATTGGGATTTAATTCCCAATAATATTGAATCTTATTATAAAGATTGTTGTTATTTTTTTGATAGTCATAATTTCACTATATGGAAAAATAATTAAGTCTTCAATTTTTAAGTTATATTTTAGATGTCGGGGTCAACTAACCCTGATTGAATAACATAAATTGATTATAATAATAAGATCTAAATATATAGTTTGATAATTATAGTTTTCCAGAATCTTGAGAGAAAAATAAAAGTATAAAAAATCACAGATAATCTTTATAAAAACTGGAATTATAAATATATAATCTGTTATATATTACTTTCTAATAGAATATAAATTTACAATTACTGCTAGAAAAATACAGAAATATAACTTATAGTAGTGAATTTTAATTATTGTAGTAATAGTAGAGTAAAAATTTCATCTACTATTACTACAACAAACTACTATATAACTATTTCATATTTTACCAATTTTTGCTAAAAAGCTAATACTCCTTAACTCTAAACTAATTCCTATGAATACTAAAACCCTGACACCTAAACCTCAAATTTCATGCATAATTCCTGATTGGTTGCAAGAATGTCTAGATAACAGAAATAAGAGTGATAATTTAAGCTGTTCAGTAGATACAGCATTAATTTGTCAAGCATTTGAATTTGCATACAAGTTACATGAAGGGCAATATCGGAAATCAGGAGAACCTTATATTTGTCATCCTGTAGCTGTGGCAGGATTATTAAAATATCTAGGCGGTGATAGTGCGATGATTTCTGCAGGTTTTCTACATGATATTGTTGAAGATACTGACGTAAGTATTGAAGAAATAGAACAAAAATTTGGTTCGGAAGTAGCTTTATTAGTAGAAGGTGTAACTAAGCTTTCTAAGTTTAATTTTTCCAGCAAAACAGAGCTACAAGCTGAAAATTTTCGCCGAATGTTTTTGGCAATGGCAAAGGATATTAGAGTCATTGTTGTGAAGTTGGCAGACAGATTACATAACATGAGAACTCTCCAACATTTACCTCCTCATAAACAATTGAGTAAAGCGTTAGAAACACGGGAAATATTTGCACCACTAGCAAACCGTTTGGGAATTGGTCGAATTAAATGGGAATTAGAAGATTTATCTTTTAAATATATTGAACCAAATGCTTATCGAGAAATACAGGAATTGGTAGCAGATAAAAGAGCAGACAGGGAAGCTAGATTGTTAGAAATGACAGAAAATTTACGACGAAAATTAGACCAAGTAGGAATAGAATGTTACGACATTAGTGGTCGCCCTAAACATCTTTATGGCATCTATCGAAAGATGTACTTCAAACAAAAAGAATTTCACCAAGTATATGACATTTCTGGACTGAGAATAATTGTAGAAAAAAATGAGGATTGTTATCGAACTTTAGCCATTGTTCACGACTCTTATCGCCCTATTCCTGGAAGATTTAAAGATTATATTGGTCTGCCAAAACCTAATCGTTATCAATCATTACATACAGGAGTAATAGGTACTACAGGTCGCCCAGTAGAGGTGCAAATTAGAACTGTGGAAATGCACCATATTGCTGAGTATGGAATAGCTGCTCATTGGAAGTATAAAGAAACAGGTTATAGCAATACTAATACTAATATTACAACTGAAGATGAAAAATTTACTTGGCTACGACAGTTATTAGAATGGCAAAGTGACCTGAAAGATGATCGGGAATATTTGGAGACTATTAAAGGTGATTTATTCTCTGAAGATGTTTATGTATTTACACCAAAAGGTGATGTGATTTCTCTAAAACATGGTTCGACACCAATAGATTTTGCTTATCGCATCCATACAGAAGTAGGAAATCATTGTACAGGTGCTAAAGTAAATGAACGAATAGTACCTTTAGATACTCCTTTAAAAAATGGTGATATAGTCGAAATTTTGACTCAGAAAAATGGTCATCCTAGTTTAGATTGGCTAAATTTTGTTGTTACTGGTGGAGCGAAAAATAGAATTCGTCAGTGGTTTAAACGCTTTCATAGAGAAGAAAATTTAGCTAGAGGTCGAGAATTATTAGAAAAAGAATTGGGTAAAAAAGGTTTTGAATCTTTACTCAAATCAGAGCAAATGCGAATTGTTTCTGAAAGATTGAATTATCATAATGTTGATGATTTATTAGCAGGTTTGGGTCATGGTGAAATAACTTTAAATTTAGTAGTTAATAGATTACGAGATGCATCTAGAGAAGTAACACAAGTTGAGCAGAATTCAGATATTTGTTCAGAAAAATATTTACACAAACCTACTCAAACTTTATCTCCTAATAATTCTCATCCGATTGCTGGAGTAGAGGGGTTAATGTATCATTTAGCAGGTTGTTGTAATCCTATTCCAGGTGAGTCTATTATTGGTTCTGTAACTCGTATGAATGGTATTTCTATTCATCGTCAAGGTTGTTCTAATGTGGAAAGTGTACCTGGAGAAAGGTTGGTTCCTGTTAGTTGGAATACTGCTAATGAAAATCAGGGACGACCTAAAACTTATCCAGTTAATATCTGTATTGAAGTTCTAGATAGAGTCGGTGTGCTGAAAGATATTTTATCTCGTTTGATGGATAATAATGTTAATGTGAAAAATGCTCAGGTTAAAACAAATCCTGGTTCTCCTGCAATTATTAATCTATGTATTGAAGTCAGCGATCGTCAACAATTTGAACGGAGTTGTACTCAGATTAAAAATATGAGTGATATTTTGAATCTCCGTCGTATTAGTCAGGTGGAATAATGAATAATGAATAATTAATAATTAATAATTAATAATGAAAATTATAGCAATCGTAAATAGCTTAGGTTGCAAGATTTATGACACGAATAAAATACGGCTGCCATATCTCTAATTAGCAATTATTAATTAGGGTTTGCTGAAAAAGTCTTTTTGTTGAGGTAGGGAGTAGAGAGTAGGGAGTCAGGGCTATTTCATTCTAGATATAGGCAATGAATTTACTAGCTTTTAGCCATCAGAAGTTCAGATTTAGCAAAGCTGAAACTACGGATTCTTGTCAATGCAAAAAAATGCACTTTTGAGAATGAAATAACCCTGGCAGGGAGCTGTACAAGATTGTACAAGAGGTAGTAGTTCATCATAGCCACTTAAATTTTCTGCCTCGCGTTACTCCAAAATGCTTAATTTTTCAGCTTTATTAACACAAAAGCTGGTACTTTTTCGAGACCTAAAGTTTCTCAAACCATTAGAATGTAAATGCTTTTATATTTAATCAGCAAGCCTTAATTACCTATGGTTAAAAAAGAGAGGATTGAACTAAGTTCAGAAATCTTATTTCTTTAATTATCAATTAAAAATTAATTTACTTATCCATTAATTTCACATTTATGATAAAAACTATGCTTTTAGAACAATCATCTATCGCCAATATATTAAATAAACAACGTCACTTTTTTGCTACAGGAAAAACTCAAAATGTTGACTTTAGAATAGAACAACTGAAAAAGTTAAAACAGGCAGTTTCAAATTATCAAGAAAAAATAGCTGCTGCTGTTAAAGCAGATTTGAATAGACCAAAGTTTGAAGCATATTTTGAACTGAGTTTTTTTACGGAAATAAATGATGCCATTAAAAAGCTAAAATCTTGGGCAAAACCTAGAAGAGTTTCTACTCCTATTGAGCAGTTTCCCGCCGGAGCTAAAATTTATCCTGAACCTTTAGGAGTAGTTTTAATTATTGGTGCTTGGAATTATCCTTTTCAATTAGTAATATCTCCTTTGTTAGGTGCTATTGCAGCGGGAAATTGTGCGATTATTAAACCTTCGGAAATAGCTGTTAATACATCTGAGGTTGTTGCAGATTTAATTGCTAATACTTTTGAGTCTAATTATATTTCTGTTGTGACGGGTGGAGTGGAAGTAAGTCAACAGTTATTAGCAGAAAAGTTTGACTATATTTTATTTACTGGAGGAACAAGGGTAGGCAAAATAGTGATGGAAGCTGCTGCTAAAAATCTTACTCCTGTAACTTTGGAATTAGGTGGAAAAAGTCCTTGTATTGTTGATGATGATATTCAGTTAGAATATACAGCAAAACGTATTACTTGGGGAAAGTTTATTAATGCTGGTCAAACTTGTGTAGCTCCTGATTATTTATTGGTAGATAAGTCAGTTAAATCCCAGCTATTGGAGAAAATTAAACAGTCTATTGAGGAATTTTATGGTGAAAATCCTTTGGAAAGTCAGGATTATGGTCGGATTATTAATGAAAAGCAATTTAATAGATTGAGCGATTTACTGAAACATGGAAAAATTGTTATTGGTGGTGAAACTAAGTCAGAAGAACGTTATATTTCACCTACAGTTATTGAAGAAGTTAATTTGGATTCTGCAATTATGCAGGAGGAAATTTTCGGACCTATTTTGCCTGTTTTAGAATATGAAAATTTAGATGAGGCGATCTCTCTGGTTAATTCTCGTCCTAAACCTTTATCTCTTTACTTTTTTTCTCGAAATAAACAGAAACAAGAACAGGTTTTAAGAGCAACCTCTTCTGGGAATGTTTGTATTAATGATACGGCGATGCAATTTGGAGTACCATCTTTACCGTTTGGAGGAGTGGGAAATAGTGGTATGGGTAGTTATCATGGGAAGGCTAGTTTTGATACTTTTTCTCACTATAAAAGTGTTTTGAACAAGGGATTATGGTTTGATTTAAGAGTCCGATATGCTCCTTATAAAAATAAGGTTGGTTTGATTAAAAAAATAATTTTTCGGTAATATTCGGTAATATTTGTAGGTTGGGTTGGGTGCGATTCGTTGGGTCAAAGAAGTATTGACTGTAACATGATCCTTTGACCAAAGTGTCAAATTAGACTTGTCGCTAAATAGATGGAAAAAATCGCTCAAATTAATACCATTTCACGGAATTATGAATTCTGAATTTTGAATTCAGAAGTTAGATTGGATAAGCTAAAAACTTTTACAAGACAACAGTTTGAGGTAATTATTTGACATTTAAAGTTTGAAACTATTTGTGACATCTTTAAAGTGAATTGGTATAAGACACAGCAGTAATTCCAGAAGTTTGAAATTGGGAATAGCTAAAATTATTACTTGAGTTGGGTTTGCCAGTTTTTTTTAGTTATAAAGCGACAAGTCTATTACAATGAAGCGATCGCCTGACCACAATTTTATCACTACATATACAGGAATACCGTAAATAGATACAGCCTTAGTGTTATTTTCTGCACAGTTGCTACTCAAACCCCATTACTTTCAATAGACATCTCCAGAAAATAAACTTGCCTTTTATTTAGCATCAGTTAGAGTTGTAAAAGTTCGTCAAAAAATCATTTTTCGTACCTTTTTC
>NZ_JAAHGT010000949.1 GCF_010672385.1 Okeania sp. SIO2F4 | reverse complement strand
TTATATCAAATCTTACTCTCCGTATGACAACGTAGAGGCAAAAGACTACCCAAATATGCTTGTAACAACTGGCTATTGGGATAGTCAAGTACAATACTGGGAACCGGCCAAATGGGTAGCCCTGTTACGTGAGCTCAAAACTGACGACAATATGCTAATAATGGATTGCAACATGGATGTTGGCCACGGAGGTGCTTCAGGTCGCTTTGAGATCGTCATTAAGGCTATGGGGCGGGTATCATAAAGCTTAAATGTGAAACACCTGAGATTTTGATATCAACCCGCCTCTATAATATGAAATCAAATAATTGATGCTATAGACGATCTCCCCTAACCCACTTTTTTTAAGGGGGTTATCAACAGAAATCTCTCGCAAATTTTTGAGTATTTCATATAATCAATATTTATATTATAGGGTGCGTTATCTGAGAATAATAAGAGATTATTTTCGATGCACTTACTGTCTCGAAAACTTTTTTGCGTGGATATAAAATCAACGATATTTTTTCCGCAATTTATCCTATTGTCAATTTATTTTATTGGCAACTACAATCAAAATATGCAAATTGAATTGGTAATAAATAGCAAAAATAGCCCAATTAAAATTTACTGAAAGTAATCAATAAATCAAGAATATAACTATTATGGTTGACTTTACTGTAGCAATCTGTACTTATAATGGGGAAAACCGTATTTCTGATGTTTTGGAAAAACTTCGAGAATGTATAAAACATACAATAAATCAGAAACAAAAAATTTCTTGGGAAATTATTATTATTGATAACAATAGTAATGATAATACTGCCACAATTATCAAAAAATATCAGTCTGAATGGGATAAAAATTATCCAATTAAATATTACTTTGAAGCACGACAAGGATTGGCTTTTGCCAGGAAATGTGCAATCAAAAACGCTCAAAGCGAGTTGATTGGTTTTCTTGATGACGATAACTTACCTTTTCCGAATTGGGTAACAGCAGCTTATACCTTTGGGAAATCTCATCCTAAAGTCGGTGCTTACGGTGGTCAGTCTCATGGCATATTTGAAGTGACTCCACCACCAAATTTTGAAAGAGTCGCCACCTTTTTTGCTCTGAAAAAAGCAGAAAAGGCATTTTGTTATAACGAGAAATATAAATCTGTTTATCAACGACTTTACCCTGCTGGTGCAGGAATAGTTATTCGTAAACAAGCTTGGTTAGAAAGTGTTCCTGAAACTGTTTGCCTTCCACAGACTGCAGAGGATTTGGAAATGCTATCACATATCAGAAATAATGGTTGGGAGATTTGGTTTATTCCAGAAATGGAAATTGAACACAAAATATATAAATATCGTCTGGAAAAAGATTATTTAATTAAGTTTTTCCGCTCAAATGGTTTAACTCGATATCAAACCAGAATGTTAAATTATTCTCAATGGCAAAAGCCATTAGTAATACCATTTTATCTAATTAATGATTTAAAAAAAATAATTGTTCATCTGCTAAAATATCACTCGGTTTTTCAGACTGATATTATTGCTGTTGGTGAACTAAACTTATTATTGAGTATTTTTTACAACCCCATACATAATTTATGGCAATATCTGAGAAACTCCAGAAGAAATATCCTCAAATTAGCATTGTCTATATTGAAGAGTCAAAAAATAATTTCTGCTGAATCTCTAAGGAAAGTACATAGAACAGAGTTTTAATGTGAAAACTAAATTTATAGTGCTTAAAAATACTTTATTGTAGATTACAACTACCAATATATAGGTTGAATTAATGTTGTTACAAACTGATATGTCTATTAATCAAACCATTAAGTATTCTAATAGTTTGGCTATTAAACAAGCTTTGCATGAGTCTCTCAAAAACCTAGGAAATTTTGAACAATGTGCTTTATTACAATATCCTCACTATATCAATATTGGAGACCATCTAATTTGGTTGGGGACTGTATTTTATTTAACTAATGTACTCAAGACAAAAATAGCTTATGCTTCCTGTTCAGAAAAATTTTCTCAAGCTGAGATGGATGAAAAAATTGGTGATTCTCCAATTTTTTTACTTGGTGGAGGAAATTTTGGGGATATCTGGTATAAGGATCAAAAATTCCGTGAATATGTGATTTCTCAAAATCATCATCGCCGGATTATTGTGATGCCACAAACTATTTATTTTCAGAATAAAGGTTATTTGGAAAAGTCGGCAAAGGTTTTTAATTCTCACCCTAATTTAACTTTATGTGTGCGCGATCGCTATAGTTATGATTTTGCGATTAAACATTTTGATAACTGTCGAGTTATTCTGGCTCCCGATCTAGCTTTTCAAATGGCAGGAATGCCTTGTTTTTCTGTTCCTAGAAATCCTGAAAATTCTATTTTGTATCTGAATAGAACAGATAAAGAATTAAATCAAGGTTTTTTAGCAGAATTAATGGGAATTTATAATTTGGTAGTTGCTGATTGGATTTCTTATGAGCAAAAATGGATTCTGGGAAATGCTAATTCTCGATGGAGACAAATATTTGCTCAACTTTATCGAGAGGTTTGGCAACGGGGTTTGGTAACACCCCAAGAATTCATAGATAGACGAATTTGGTTGAAAACTGCTACAGAAAATATTGATTTTAATTCTGTGGATAATCCATCTATGCACCGTCTTTCTTTAAGTTCTCTCCATAGTGGAATTTATCAGCTTCAGAAGTATCGTTTGATTATTACTAATCGTTTACATGGTCATATTCTCTGTGTACTTTTGAATATACCCCATATATTTCTACCAAATTCTTATCACAAGAATCAATCTTTTTATGAGACTTGGAGTTATGATATTCCTTTTTGTAGATTCGTTTCAGATATTACTCAGATTGAAGGGAGTGTTCAAGAACTTTTGGTATCCGAGCGACTTAAAAAGTAGGAATGATTGATTTATTATACCTGATAATTTTTACTTTTTCTTGGAGCTATGGCTTCAAGAATTAATAATTATAGCGCTACTTGAATCGGGAATAGGGAATAGGGAATAGGGAATAGTAAACTATCAAAGGGTTTCAGGATTTAGAAATGTCCTAACCTGAATGAGTAGCCCTATAACAATTAATAATTAATTATTACATCAAATCTGGTTAATTCGGTATAAAAAAATTTTTCATCTTCAGCTAAAGAGGAAATCTTTCTAAATTCTCTTTGCTCCTGACTCCTGATTCCTAGATTAACTATCTAATTATACCAATGCTACCGGATTTAATATTACCCCTTCTTATAAAGAAGAAGATTGGCTAAAAGGAATCTTTTTTCTTCATATAAGATTTTTTCATACTCTTGATACCAAGTTGAATGCTAGTAGACGCCAATTAATTATGGTAGAGACCCAAGTTGAATACAAACTAAATTGGAAAATGCTTTGTAACTATTAACTAAAGATATTAAAAGTAGAGAAGAAGAATGCGATCGCTTATTTTCTCAAGACTTGTGAGACTCTCACAAAGATTAGTAGAATTCCGAGTAGGGCGATCGCTCACCTCATCACCAGACTTGTGCTTAAGAGTTTTTATGGCGACGGCTAGGTACTAAACATGTAGCAAATGCACAAATACCCAATGAGGAAAATATTTAGTTTATTTAGCTTTTCTACTTTTTAAAAGCTTGAAATTTATCAGTATTTTGGAGGGTGTGTTAACCTCTCTTGCCCTCATGAATATAATCTAGCTAATACA
>NZ_JAAHGT010000948.1 GCF_010672385.1 Okeania sp. SIO2F4 | reverse complement strand
CTAAGTAAAGGTAATGGGATACCAGTCACAGGAGCCAAACCAATATTCATACCAATATTTACAAAAACTTGGAAGATCAACATTGATAATACTCCAATAGCTATGAGAGAACCAAAATTATCTTGAGCAGTCTGAGCAATAATCACCAATCGCATACAAATAAACCAAAAAGCCAAGAGTACGAGAAGACAACCAATAAAACCCAATTCTTCACCGATAGCTGAGAAGATAAAATCTGTATGCTGTTCCGGGATAAAGTTCAATTGAGTTTGAGTACCTTGATATAATCCCCTACCAAAAAGTTGTCCAGAGCCAATAGCAATGCGAGATTGGATCAGATGATATCCTGTACCTAAAGGGTCTTGTTCTGGATTAAGAAATCCTGTTAATCGGTCTTTTTGATAGTCTTTCAACAAATCCCATAATATTTGCCCAAGGTTTCCAGATAGAATATTAATCCCCCCAACTACTGGAAACCATAACCAACCCCAAGGCAAACTCCGCCAAGCGATTAATGCCATCAAAGTTATCCAGGCAACCCAAGCAGGAAAATAAATGCTGTAAAGGATAGCTGAGAAAATGGGAGAGACAAGTAATATTAACCAGCCAGGATTAACATTACCCCAGTAAAGCATTCCCATAGTAATTGAAGCAAATATTAAGGAAGTGCCGAGATTAGGTTCTAAAAAAACTAATAACCAAGGTACTGCTGTAATTATCAGAACTTTAAAAAAGTCGAATAGCTTTACCCTGGTCATAGAAGAAAGTATTGCTGCCAAGGTAATAATTACCCCAACCTTGGCAAACTCTGATGGTTGAACATGGAAGCCAGCAACATTAATCCATCTTTGCGCCCCTAAGGCTGAAGTACCAATGATTTGTACCGCTATCAAAGAGATATTGGTCAAAATGTAAATTACCCATTTCCAGTTAACTAAGAATTCATAACGACAACGAGCAATAATTAAGGCCAAAATTAAGCCGACTCCTCCTGTGAGCCAATGCTGCCACCAATCTGTTAGCCCCTGGTTTCTTTCCACACTTTGGATCATAACTCCACCAAAGATAGTCATTCCTATATAAACCAATAGCAGAGACCAATCTATATTTCGCCAGTTTGAAAGTGGGGATTTTCGGCGATTTCTTAAAACTAATTTCTGTGTCATATTGTAATGTTGGGATAATTTAGACTCTAGAATATTCTTGATAGTTAATACATCTACTTAAGTCGAATCTCTGCATAAATTGAATTTTTATTAGGACTTACGCACAGACCACAGATATAGCGTGAAAAACTATAACGTTATAGTTTTTGAACTCTATACATAGTAGCTTTGCCTAAGTTCTGTTTATTTGACAACTGAATAACTTATAACTGAAATGACGGTTTGGATGTTTTACCCTATACAGGGTTTAAGCCAGTAGTCATGTCCAAAGCCCAAAAATCACTCTTGACTTATAAGTTTTGACTTCTGACTCCTAACTTCCAGCCTACTCAGCATCTATATCAGGAGAAACCTGTTAATAAAAACCGCCACAAACTCAAAAACCTAATTAGGGTTTGCTTATGGAAGTCTATTAGTGAAGGAAAGGGACAGGGAACAGGGAACAGTTTAGACTATCCACTACGGCCAAATTTTCAGCCTTGTCAGGGTCAAAACTTTACCATTTTGAGACTAAAACAGCTAAAAACCAGGAACTTTTTTCGAGCCTAAAAGGCTATAACCTTGATTTATCAACGCTTTGATATTTAATCAGCAAGCCCTAATTAAGGGAATAGCAGAAAATAAATTATCCCAATTTTTGTACTAATCGCCTTAAATGCTTACTCCCTACTCCCTTACTTTTTCAATTTCTTGCCTACTCCCTACTCCCTTGTTTTCATAGCTAATGGGATAATTTGGTAGTGCGTCAAGGAAGTCTGGGAAGACGTCCGAAAATAGAAGGAATAATTGTAATGCGTAACTCTATTGTGCAAGTCTGCCTTTTATCCTAACTTTTTGGTCTTAAAGGCTGAATTCTTTGCACTTTTTTCTCATCTGGGCGCTCAACCTTTAGATATAAGTGCTTTTAGATTAGATCGGCCTACCCTACTTACTTATCCCACACTTTGTTGATGCACAACCGATAATTTTTTATTTGGAAGTCCTTAAACTTAAGTTACCAAAGGAACCGCCCGAACTTAAAAAGTCCGGGCGGATTGTGGTGTGAGGAGTGAACGGAAACATAATATCTCCGCTTTCTCTATTGTGACATTTCCTTTCAGATAATTCCAGGATAATCGATAAATTTCAAAACTACTTCACAAATTTTGTCAAGGGTATGAGATATCTTGAGCTTTCTTAAGTAAGTAAATCTACTTACCCATTCCCAATTTTTGGGCTTTTTGATAAACTTTACCCTCAGTTAATAAGGAAGGAGCAATTACCACCTCAACCTGTTGCATTTCCTTCAAATCCTTAGCACCCAAAGTTCCCATGCTAGTCTTGAGAGCGCCCAACAAATTATGAGTCCCATCATCCAATTGTGCCGGGCCACACATAATTTGCTTTATGGTTCCAGTTGTACCTACCTGAATCCGAGTGCCACGAGGCAATACTGGACTAGGAGTAGCCATGCCCCAATGATAACCACGTCCAGGAGCTTCAGCTGCCCTGGCGATGGGTGAACCAATCATCACACTATCAGCACCACAAGCAATACATTTACAAATATCACCACCAGTAATCAAACCCCCATCAGCAATAACTGGCACATAATTTCCTGTTTGTTGGTAATAATCATCTCGTGCTGCAGCACAGTCTGCTACTGCTGTTGCTTGGGGAACTCCAACACCTAAAACACCGCGAGATGTGCAAGCTGCACCTGGGCCAATACCTACTAGCACTCCTGCGGCTCCTGCTTTCATCAAATTTAAAGCTACTTCATAAGTAACACAGTTACCCAAAATTACAGGCATAGGCATTTCTTGACAAAATTGAACCAAGTCAAGAGTTGGTAGTGATTCAGATGAGAGAAATGCAGTTGAAACAACCGTTGCCTGGACAAAAAATAAGTCTGCACCAGCATCAGCAACTACTTTCCCATATTTCATTGCTCCCGCAGGAGTTAAACTTACTGCTGCAATACCACCTTGGCTTTTTATTTCCTTAATTCTCTGAGAAATTAATTCTGGTTGGATTGAGGTTGCATAAAGTTCCTGCATCAGAGTCACAAATTTATCTTTACCAACAGACCTAATTTTTTCTAAGATTGGCTCTGGGTCAGCATAACGAGTTTGAATACCTTCTAGGTTTAGAACTCCCATGGCCCCTAAGTTTGATAGGAGAATAGCCATTTGGACATCAACTACTCCGTCCATTGCACTAGCAATGATGGGAATTTCTTTTTCAATACCACCAATGCTCCATCTAGTATCTGCTAAATTTGGATCGAGTGTACGTTGCCCAGGAACTAAGGCAATTTCATCGATTCCATAAGCTCTACGAGCTGTTTTTCCACGTCCAATAATTATATCCACTGCTTTTACCAACTCCCAAGACCATTTTAGTTAGGGTATCAAATTAAGAGGAGCATTGGTCATTTCAGTTATCAGTTAGTCTCCTGGGTCGTAACTGGGTTTTTCATGTCGCGTAGCGAAACAGTTATCAGTACCTCCAGTACATAGTTATGCTTTACCGAAAAATTGTGGTAACTAGCCTCCA
>NZ_JAAHGT010000947.1 GCF_010672385.1 Okeania sp. SIO2F4 | reverse complement strand
GACATGATCTAAGACCAAAACCTATAAAATATCGAACAATTATTAGTAGCTCTTGAGATTACAAAACTGCAAAAAAATCCTTAACTCAAGCGTATTGAACAATAAT
The DNA here is from genome assembly GCF_010672385.1 of Okeania sp. SIO2F4. GTDB lineage: Bacteria > Cyanobacteriota > Cyanobacteriia > Cyanobacteriales > Microcoleaceae > Trichodesmium. The sequence continues at coordinate 3,605 of NZ_JAAHGT010000947.1, read as the reverse complement.
GAAGTAAGGTTTTGTTGGGTTTCACTTTGTTCTACCCAACCTACATTATAGCTATCCTTTGAAAGGGGGATAATTTCTCCCCTCTCTTTGCAGGAGAGGGGTCGAGGGAGAGGTCTTTATTTATTCTGGGAAAACAACATCTTCATACAATAAAGAAGTAGTAAATTCAAAATTAATGCTTTCTAATTTAAGCGAAAATTCCTGTTGATTATCAGTTATTTACTCAAGAGAATAAGTAGTAAGTTCCCATTGATTCTTTTCATTAATTTGATAGCATTCAGTACATATGTTTTCTGAGTCAATAATAATATATTCCCTACTGCTTTTTAACTTTCAAGAAAGTTTTGTTAGTCTTACTCCCATTTAGAACAATCAGGAGGATTTTCAGGTTCGGAACTTTTATCTTGTTCAATTTCCTTTATTCTCTCTTGGTTAGCTTGCTGATCTTCAGGAATCCATTGGATGCGACCATATTCATCTTCAACTCTTGTAGCGTTTACATAAATTGCTTCTTTCCAATTGCAGGCTAACTTTATTTGTGCATTACTGAGATTTTTTGCATTAAAAAGGTAAGTTTCACTAAGGTTAGCTAGACCAAGGTTAACTAAACTGAGGTTAGCTAGACCAAGGTTAGCTTTACTGAGGTTAGCTAAACTGAGGTTAGCTAAACTGAGGTTAGCTAAACTGAGGTCAGCTCCATAGATGTCAGTTTTACTGAGGTTAGCTAAAGTGAGGTAAGTTTCACTGAGGTTAGCTTCACTGAGGTAAGTTTCACTGAGGTTAGCAAAACTGAGGTAAGTTTCACTGAGGTTAGCAAAACTGAGGTCAGCTTCACTGAGGTTAGCTAAAGTGAGGTCAGCTCCACGGAGGTTAGCTAGACGAAGGTTAGCTTCACGGAGGTTAGCTGCAATAAATTTAGCTTCACTAAGCTTCGCGAAAACCAGGTCAGCTTTACTGAGGTTAGCTAAACTGAGGTCAGCTTCACTGAGGTTAGCTAGACCAAGGTTAGTTCCATCAAGTTGTACACCTAGTAAAGAAAACCCATCTTTATGTAATCGTTCTACTGCAGTTTTCACAACCCCAGATTGATCGCCTTGACCATCATTAATAATACTCCAGGTAGCAACAAGTTTTTCTTCTTTTCGTTCTTCAAACCCCGTGAACCAGGTCACTAAACTAGAGATAATAGCAATATTGGCAAGCAAACTAACAACATTTAAAACTGCCAAATAGTCTATATCTTCTATAAACTTCTTAATAGGAGTTGTTTCCCACCAATCTGAAAAACGTCTGATTAATCTGGTTTGTTTTTTAGGAGTTTTTCTGTTAGGAGATGGAATGTCTTGAGGAGAAGAAAAATCTTGTTGTTTCGGATTTTCTCTTCTGTCTTTTTCAATGTTTATTTTTTCTGAGAAAACTACATTTTTGTACAATAAAGAAGTAGTTAATTCAAAATTAATGCTTTCTAATTGAACCGAAAATTTCTGTTGACTATCAGCTATTTCTTCAAGAGAATAAGTAGTAAGTTCCCATTTATTTTTTTCATTGACTTGATAACATTCAATACATATCTTTTCCGAGTCAATAAGAACATATTCTTTAAGACTTTCTATCTGACGATAATGTTTGCATTTTTGAGCGCGGTCGAATGCTTCTGTACTTGATGATAAAACTTCTACAATTAAACAGGGATAATAGATAATATTTCTAGATTCTCGATCTCGTGGGTCGCAACTCACAACTACATCGGGGTAGAAAAAAGAATCATTGGTAGAAACGGCGACTTTAGTATCTGCAATTTGCACTTTACATCCTTTTCCTTGCAGGTGACTTTTCAGAGCAGAAACTAAGTTGATGACAATATTATTATGAGAAAAAGTTTCTCTAGTCATCCCATAGACTTTCCCATTGATGTATTCATATTTTATGGGTTGCTGTTGTTCCCATGCTAGATATTCTTCTGGAGTCATCCTTTGAGTTTGTTTAGTCATAAGAATTAATCATTAGTGCAATAAGTGTAGGTTGGGTTGAGGAACGAAACCCAACAATAATTCAATATATAGCAAATAGACCTCTCCGAAAAAGATATAGATTTTTTGCAGGAGTAGGGAACAGGGAACAGGTAAGATATTTTTACAAAAAAGGCAGGAAAAATGATTTTTTCTGGTGACTTTTTCTTTCTTTAGCTAATGTGACTAAAAGGTTTATTTATTTTCCGGAGATGCCTAATAAAGTTTTGTCAGTCTTTACTCCCATTGAGAACAATCAGGAGGAATTTCCGGGTCGGAACTTTTATCTTGTTCAATTTCCTTGATTCTCTCTTGATTAGCTTGCTTATCTTCAGGAATCCATTGAAATGTAAATCTTGTAGTGTCTATTCTTTTTTCAGATATTGTGTCTATATTGTCTTCAAATAGTGTGTCTATATTATTTTCTTGTATTGTACTCTTTACATAAGTTGCTTCTTTCCAATTACAGGCTAATTTTATTTGTGCATTACTGAGATTTTTAGCATTAAAAAGGTAAGCTCCACGAAGATTAGCTCCATTAAGGTTAGCTGAATCAAAGTCAGCTTCACTGAAGTTAACTCCACCAAGGTCAGCTTCAGTGAAATTAATTCCAATCATGTTAGCTTTACTAAGGTTAGCTCCATTGAGATAAGCTTCATTGAGGTCAGCTCCAATAAAGAAAACTTTACTGAGGTTAGCTAAAACCAGGTTAGCTTTAGTCAGTTTAACCCTACTGAGTATAGCTTCACTGAAGTTAGCTTGAAAGAGTCTAGCTCCATTGAGGTTAGCGTCATGGAGATTAGTTTTATTAAGTTGTAGACCAGATAAAGAAAATCCTTCTTTATTTAATCGTTCTAATGCAGTTGTCACAACTCCAGATTTATCGCCTTGACCTTCATTAATAACACTCCAGGCAGAAAAATGTTTTTCTTCTTTTCGTTCTTTAAACTCCGTTAACCAGCTCAGTAAACTAAGGATAAGAGTAATATTTGCAAGCAAACTAACAACATCTAAAATTGCCACATTTTTTAACAGATAGTCTATATCTTCAAAAAATTTCTCAATAGGAGTTGTTACCCACCAATCTGCAATGCGTCTGATTAATCTGGTTTGTTTTTCAGGAGTTTCTTTGTCAGGAGATTGAATCTTTTGAGGGGAAGAAAAATCTTGTTGTTTCAGATTTTCTATTCTATCCTTTTCAAGATTTATTTTTTCTGAGAAAACTACATTTTCGTACAATAAAGAAGTAGTTAATTCAAAATTAATGCTTTCTAATTGAACCGAAAATTCCTGTTGACTATCAGCTATTTCCTCAAGAGAATAAGTGGTAAGTTCCCATTTATTTTTTTCATTGACTTGATAGCATTCAACAAATATCTTTTCTGAGTCAATAAGAACATATTCTTTGAGACTTTCTATCTGACGATAATGTTCAAATTTTTTAGTTCGGTCAAAAGCTTCTGTACTTGCTGACAAAACTTCTACAATTAAACAGGGATAATAGATAATATTTCTAGATTCTCGATCTCGTGGGTCGCAACTCACAACTACATCGGGGTAGAAAAAAAGACTATTAGTAGAAACCCCGACTTTGGA
>NZ_JAAHGT010000946.1 GCF_010672385.1 Okeania sp. SIO2F4 | reverse complement strand
GTGCTGCTGAGGAAATTGTATTTGGAAATATCACGACTGGAGCTTCAGGAGATTTACAAAAAGCAACTGATTTTGCCGAACAAATGGTAACAACTTATGGTATGAGTAAAGTATTAGGACCTTTGGCTTATGAACGGCGTGGTCAAGGAGGATTTTTAAGTAACGAAGGAGTTAATCCCCGTCGTTTAGTTAGTGAAAAAACTGCGGAAGCAATAGATAATGAAGTCAAAGAAATTGTAGAAAAAGCTCATCAACAAGCATTAGATATTTTGAATCATAATCGTTATTTGTTAGAAAATCTTTCTCAGCAAATTTTAGAAAAAGAAGTCATAGAAGGAGAAGACTTATATGAGTTTTTAAAAGAGGTGCGATCGCCTTGGGATAAAACAGTTAATTAGCTATTAGCATTCAGGTAGCAGCTAGCCTCCAGCGGAGGAACTGCCTCTTGCAGAGGAGCTTCGCTAACGTTAACAGCTTTTTCAACTTGGGTTCAGTTTCTATAAACTAGATGGTTTAGGAGGGGTTGAAATCGCCTTTTATTGACTTTTGACTTCCGTGAAACGGTATTATATCATGTCCGGATAATTCGCGATCGCAAAACTGTCTCTTCCTATTTTCCTACTGACTCGTAATATAAATCAGCCTAAAAAGTCGTCCGCAGCGACGATAGGAAGCAATCTCAGAGGTTGCCCAAGATTGCTTCCTTCCACTCCGTTCCAGTTGCAATGACTTACAATAACTCATCATCCGGATTTGATATTAGTTGTGATAATTTTATTCTCCTTAAAATTTATAAAAATCATAATTATTCACCAGCTTTTTGCTTGAGCAAACTGATTAAATTATTAGATAACCACAAACCTGCATCAAGCAAAGCTTGAATTCTGGGAGATACTTTGGTGCGCGTTCCCTTGCGCCGTGAGACGGGGCGGGGTCCCACCGCTTTGTCAAAGGGACATCTCCTGTAAAGTCTTATTAGCACTTAATTATTCATAATATTCTTTTTTCAATAAGTTTCATAAAATTAATACCTCTCCCCCAACCCCTCTCCTGATGAGTGAGAGGGGAGAAATCCCCCCTTCCCTGGTAGGGAAGGGGGTTAGGGGGTTAGGTTTTTTTTACCCAACCACAGCCTAGATACCCTACTTCTACTTCAATTATTCAAAAAGACTTAATTTTGACTTTCTACAAAGGCGAGCTACAATCTCAAAGTTAGTGATTCAAATCACAGCTAGATGAAAAATGAGGTAGATATTAGACCTCTCCGGAAAAGAGGGAACAGGGAACACTTAACTGGGAACACGGAGAAGTAATTGATAATTTCTGGATCAGAATTGATTCTATTTTTAATTTTAGGAGATGTCTATTATACTGAATGGGTGCTGTCCAATTTTAATATAAAAAATCAGCCGGGACATGAGAGTGGTTAAAATCACTTCTCAATGAAAAAGATTTATGGGATTTGTCCCATAGAGTTCCTCAAAATATTTGTCCCATAGAATTTTGGGAAAAAAAGTTTTCCAGACTGCATAACTGATTAAAGCACAGAAATATATATTCTAGAGGATGGGTTAATTAAAGTCCTGTTAATTAATGTAGAGCCTACAGTAAATAGTTTTAACCCGTTAAATGTAAAAATTAAACTTAATTCAAGAGGATGATAATGGCTAAAAATTCTAAGAACAGCTCTAAGAACATTAACTATATCAAGCAAAATCAACTGGTAGAGTTGGAACTTGATGAACTTGAATTTGTTATTGGGGGAAATGGCCCATCAGCAGATAGTACACCTACTTGTGAAACTATCAGTATAGGAGGAACAGGAATGGGAACTACAGGAACGGGAGCTACAGGAGGAGACACAGGAGGTAGTGGGAATAGTACCTCTAACAGATTATGTGATTAAATAACAAACTAAACTATTTTAACTAAAATCAACCTGAAAAATTCTAGGTTAGTAGGTAAGATGAAACCCAACAAAATTCCTTATTTGTTGGGTTTCCTTTATGGTATATTGCTTAGTTATGAAACTAGAACTATACAAATTTGGCTATTTCTGTGATATATAAATGCCACATTTTAATAAAACTACACTCTTCACTACTTCATTCCTAACGTGTTTGACATTAGGATATTGGGGAGTTGACCTTTCACCGGCGATCGCCCAACTTAGACCAGATAGTAGCTTCGGAGAAGAAAACTCATTTGTCACACCCAATATAAATATCAAAGGTATACAGAGTCATCGCATAGATGGCGGTGCCCAAAGAGGAGCCAACTTATTCCATAGTTTTCAAGAATTCAACATTCAACAAGGGGGAGGAGTTTACTTTACCAACCCCGATGGAGTGGCAAACATACTGACTCGCATCACAGGAAACAATGCTTCCAACATATTAGGAACTCTTGGTGTACTAGGAAATGCCAACCTATTTTTCATCAACCCCAACGGCATAATTTTTGGGGCAGATGCCAAGTTAGACATTGGAGGTTCCTTCTATGGATCGACGGCTAATAGCATCTTATTGGAAAATGGATTTGAATTTGCCACTTCAAACCCTCAAGTACCGCCACTACTAACAGTTAATGTTCCTATTGGATTGAGGTTGCCAGAAAATCCAGGCAGTATTCTAGTTGAAGGGCGAGGTCATAATTTGAGTCTAGATCCTAACACCTCTGCAATTATTCGAGAAAACCGGCCTTTAGGGTTGCAAGTTTCACCTGGTAAAACCTTAGCTATAATCGGTGGTGATATTTTCTTGAAAGGAGCAAACCTGACTGCAGAAAATGGACGTATTGAACTGGGAAGTCTTCAGAACGGAGTAGTTGGATTAAGTTCTGATTCTAGCACCCTTAACTATGGAGAAATATCTGGGTTTGGCAACATTCAACTATCCCAAGCTAGCTCCTTAGATGTAAGTGGGGAGGGAGCAGGGGAAATAAAAATTCAAACGGGACAAATTCAAATATTGGATGGTTCAAGAATTTTAGCAGACACCTTGGGGTCAAAGGATGGCCTCACCTCAATTATAAAAGCATCCGAGTCTATTGAATTGCTAGGAAAAACATCTGATGGTGAGATTCTTAGTGGCATTGGAGCAGAGGTTGCTGTTGGAGCAACAGGTAAAGGTGGCAATTTGATCGTTGAGACAAAAGAGCTACTGTTGAGTAAAGAAGGGGTTTTATTTACTGTTACCTTTGACTCAGGAAATGGAGGAAATTTGAGCCTGGAAACAGAAGGTTTACGAGTTCAAGATGGAGCACAGATCGGTGTTTTTACATTTGGCACAGGAGATGGAGGAGACTTAACTATCTCTGCTAAGGATATAGAACTCATAGGAACTTCTGCTGATGGTGAAAAGGCCAGTGCCTTGTTTGCTCTAGTCTTAGATGGAGCAGAAGGAAATGGAGGCAATTTGAGCCTGGAAACAGAAAGTTTACGAGTTCAAGATGGAGCGGAGATTAGTGTTTTTACATTTGGCAGAGGAGATGGAGGGGACTTAACTATCTCTGCTAGAGATGTAGAACTCACAGGAACTTCTGCCAATGGTATTTTTCTAAGTAGCTTGTCTGCTAGAGTGTTCAACGCAGCAGAAGGAAATGGAGGCAATTTGAGCCTGGAAACAGAAAGTTTACGAGTTGAAGATGGAGCGCAAATAGCTACTACTACATCTGGTCGAGGGGATGGAGGAAATTTAACTATTTCTGCTAGGGATGA
>NZ_JAAHGT010000945.1 GCF_010672385.1 Okeania sp. SIO2F4 | reverse complement strand
TCTCGGTGTAGCAGTTCACTTCGACATGGAACAATACACCTACAAAGACTTAACCATTGCTATTCTCAAAGAATTGTTGATGGAAGAAGAGTTTCGCAACCGCAGCGACATCGGTGTGACAACTCAAGCATATTTGCGGGATAGCGAAAAAGATTTGCAAGGTATTATTGACTGGGCAAAAAATCGAGGTTGCCCCGTTACTGTTCGACTCGTTAAAGGAGCGTATTGGGATCAGGAAACTATCAAAGCTTTACAACATGACTGGCCACAACCAGTATTTAACGATAAACCCGAAACCGATGCCAATTTTGAAAAGCTGACTCAGATGATGTTAGAAAATCATCAATATATTTATTCAGCTATCGGTAGTCATAATGTTCGTTCTCAAGCAAGAGCGATCGCCATTGCTGAAATTCTCAAAGTTCCTCGGCGTTGTTTCGAGATGCAAGTTCTCTATGGTATGGGCGACCAAATAGCAAAAGCATTAGTTGACAAAGGTTATCGCGTCCGAGTTTATTGTCCCTACGGCGACTTATTACCAGGAATGTCATATTTAATTCGTCGTCTGTTGGAAAATACTGCCAACAGTTCATTCCTCAGACAAAGTTCAGAAAACCGACCTTTAGAAGAATTATTGGCAGCACCAAGCACTAACGGTAAAACTACAATTCACGATGTTGTTAAACCAGTTTTTCCCAATGCTGCGGATAGCGACTACGCCGACCCTAAACAACGGCAACAAGCTCTGGATGCTATTGGTAAAGCACGACTACAGTTAGGAAAAACATATCTGCCAATTATTGATGGTGAATACACAAATACTGCACAAATAGTTGATTCCGTTAACCCATCAAACCCCAAAGAGGTTATTGGCAAAATTGGTTTAATTTCTGTAGAACAAGCAGAACAGGCAATTCAAGCAGCAAAAGCAGCATTTCCGGGTTGGAAGAAAACACCTGTTCGGGAACGGACAGGGATATTGCGCAAAGCTGCCGACTTAATGGAAAAACGTCGCCACGAACTGACAGCATGGATGGTTTTAGAAGTTGGCAAACCTCTTAACCAATGTAATGCGGAAGTTTCTGAAGCTATAGATTTTTGTCGCTACTATGCTGATGAAATGGAAAGGTTAGATGGGGGTTATAAATATGATGTCGCTGGAGAAACTGACCGTTATTATTATCAACCCCGTGGTATTTCTTTGGTAATTTCTCCTTGGAATTTTCCTCTAGCTATTCCTACTGGAATGACAGTTTCATCTTTGGTGACTGGTAACTGCACCTTGTTAAAACCAGCAGAAGTATCATCAGTTATTGCCTCAAAAATTGCTGAAATTTTGGTGGAAGCAGGTTTTCCTAAAGGAGTATTTCAGTTTGTTCCGGGTAAGGGTTCCACCGTTGGCGATCTTATGGTGAAACACCCAGATGTTAATAGTATTACTTTTACTGGGTCTCAGGAAGTAGGTTGTCATATCTATGCTCAAGCTGCAATTTTGCGACCAGGGCAAAAACATTTGAAGCGAGTTATTGCTGAAATGGGTGGTAAAAATGCGATTATTGTCGATGAAAGTGCAGACCTCGACCAAGCAGTTGCTGGTGTTGTGTATTCTGCTTTTGGATATAGCGGACAGAAATGTTCTGCTTGTTCGCGGGTTGTTGTATCTGCAACAATTTATGACACCTTTGTTAGTCGCTTGGTAGAAGCTACCCGATCGCTAAACATAGGAGATGCGGAGAAACCAAGTACCCAAGTAGGTCCGGTGATTGATGACAAGGCGCAAAAGCGAATTAAGGAATATATTGCTAAGGGTAAGCAGGAGGCAGAAGTTGCTATTGAGATGAGTGCGCCAGAGGATGGTTATTTTGTCGGTCCGGTGGTATTTAAGGATGTGTCACCGAGTGCGACTATTGCTCAGGAGGAAATATTTGGTCCGGTGTTGGCGGTGATGAAAGCGCAGAATTTTACTGAAGCGTTGGAAATTGCTAATGGAACGAATTTTGCTTTGACTGGTGGGTTGTATTCTCGTACTCCTTCTCACATTGAACAAGCAAAAGCAGAATTTGAAGTGGGGAATTTATATATTAATCGTGGGATTACTGGAGCGATCGTTTCTCGACAACCGTTTGGTGGGTTTAAGTTATCTGGGGTGGGTTCAAAAGCAGGAGGACCTGATTATTTACTGCAATTTTTGGAACCGCGTACGATAACAGAGAATGTGCAACGGCAAGGTTTTGCACCTATTGAGGGTGTGGATAGCTGAAAAAAACCTAACCCCCCAACCCCCTTAAGTGCTAGCGTTGGGGGAGTGTATCTCCCCTCTCAAAAGCAGGAGAGGGGTCGGGGGAGAGGTCTTCAGCATGGGAGCAAGATGTTCCCACTGCTGTACCTCAGAACAAAAATAATGACAATGCACCACCATCGGCGTAATTAAACCTAATTATTTCGTTATTGCGACCGGAACGGAGTGGAGGGAAGCAATCTCAATTATTTCGGAGACTTAAAATTTTACAACTGATAACTGATAAGTGAAAAAATGATAACCCGGTAGGGACGTTGTATGCAACGTCTCTAGGATGCAACGCCAAGGACGGGAGCAAGATGCTCCCACTGTTAACTGATAACTGAAAAAGGGAAGTTGACAAAAAAATTTGACATGGTATTATAAGCATAATGGGAAAGGTGCGCTCATATATACTCAAATAAATTAAGCCCAAAAAACAATATTTCCCTGCTAGGCAGTCTGATAACTGAAAAAATTATGCAGTCTGGAAAAATTCTGAGAAATCACTACAAAATTATTGACTCTCTCGGAAGCGGAGGGTTTGGGGATACCTATTTAGCTGAAGACTTAGACTTACCAGGAAATCCGAAATGTGTAGTCAAACATCTCAAACCTAGAAGTTCAGACCCAGAAGTTTTAGCTACTGCCCAAAGGTTGTTTGAGAGAGAAGCAGAAACTTTATACAAATTAGGGAAAGACTTAGAGCAGATACCAAAATTATTTGCTCATTTTCAGGAAGGAACAGAATTTTACTTAGTACAAGAATATATAGAAGGGCAAGATATTAGTCAGGAACTTACCCCAGGGAAAAAATTAAGCGAGTCTTACACCATTGCCCTACTCAAAGGAATATTAGAAGCATTAGTAGTAGCTCATCAAAATAATATTATTCACCGAGATATTAAGCCACAAAATCTGATGCGCCGTAAGTCGGATAACAAAATAGTATTGATAGACTTCGGAGCAGTAAAAGAAATAAGTGTATTAACTACCAACCAACCAGGAACAACAACCCTAACAGTAGCAGTCGGAACACCTGGTTATATGGCAAGCGAACAAAGTAAAGGCAAACCAAAACTGAGTAGCGATATCTATGCAGTGGGAATGGTAGGAATAAAAGCACTGACTGGTAAAAACCCAGGAAATTTACCCACAGACCAAGATACAGGAAATATAGTCTGGCGGAACGAGGCAAAAGTAAGTAATCATCTGGCAAATATATTAGAGCTGATTCATAAAGAGAATCTAAAGAAAGTTGCTCCTAGTCAAATGAGGTGTTATTGTTGAGTATAGTTGCTCCATATTATAATTAATGAGTCGTCTACCTGCGATCGCTAACCCTAAACGTCAACCATACCCAAGCGACCTGAGTGATTCGTATGGGGGAGATACTCAAGCCTCTGCTACCTAAGCCTAAAGGCTTTGGGCATCCTGTTC
>NZ_JAAHGT010000944.1 GCF_010672385.1 Okeania sp. SIO2F4 | reverse complement strand
CCCTACAACTCGATCGCAAAGTTGTAGTTGCAGTTGGGGAGTTGAAGATTCTACCATTATGCTATTTTTATTGTGAAAGTATTACCGAAAAATTAATAATTAATAATTAATAATTAAATAATTCGCACCTTGAAGCCTCCCCTTGGATAGGGGAAAACAAAGACAATATTCCTTATATTCAATTCCGTAAAGGTTTTAACCTTCTTGTAATTATCAAGTTCGCAATTATCCATTATCCATTAATGAATTGTCCTCCACCTCTGTTTTAAGTCTCGGAATGGCTTAGTGTAACATCATCGAATACTTCTAGTTTATCTTTAGGATGGACTTAAACCATTGCCCTTTGTTTCGCTGTGTGACATGAAACCTGTTAGCGATGCGTAGCATTATTTTTGACTCTTGCTAGCCTAAGACCTGTTTAACACCCGATCGGGATGTATATCCACTGAAGGCTGAGGTAGGAGTTTCAAACATTTCTATTTCTATTGTAACTATAACAAAATTCGCCCTAAAAGGCCAAGACTTGAAACCAAAATTATCGAAAGGAAAGTATTTCTATAGGTTGAAAGAAAGAAAGAGTAAAAACTATAGAAACTAATAGATAAATGATTTGATAAATGGGCGGTACTGGATTTGAACCAGTGGCATCCTGCTTGTAAGGCAGGCGCTCTACCGCTGAGCTAACCGCCCAACTTTTATTAATATAACACATATTATTAAATATGCAAGTAAAAAATTTTCCTTTATCTGCTAAGTTTGATAAATATAAGTTATATATTTTTTGGCCTACATTAAATCTCCTATGCCTAGTGGTAGTACCCATGACCGGATAACCTTGTGGAGTTTGCCCATCATCACGGGCTTAAGCTTTGGGTTGGTCCGTAGTACCCACTTAACCTTATTTGTGTCTGGGGGTTTTTTATTTAGTGGCCTAATGTTCGGCCCCGACCTGGATATCAATTCTCGACAATTCCAACGTTGGGGTTGGTTTAAGTGGCTTTGGCGACCCTACCAAAGCAGTCTTAACCATCGCTCTTTTTTATCTCATGGACCCATAATTGGTACTGCACTACGACTACTATATTTGTTAACCTTGTTTTTAGTCTTGGTAGTATTGGGTTTAATTATAGATCAATTACTAAGCTCCGAAGGGAGGACTTTAGGATTTGTTGCAAGTTTGTGGCGATCGCTTTCCCTACATTATCAAGAAGTGATTGCTTTATTAGTAGGTATAGAACTTGGTGCAATGAGTCATTCTGTTAGTGACTGGAGTAGTTCTGCTTACAAACGCTTTAAAACTAAAGGTTTATCTGGGTTACTCCCCCAAATCAAACTTCAAAAACGACAACGTAAGCCCACTCGTAAATCTAGTTCCTCAAAAGTTGTTGCTTCAGGTAGTCGTCATCGTACTAAAAAATAAAAGAAAAGATCGACATTTTGAGCGAGTTAGTTGATTACAAAAATCCGAACCAAAACAATTAACTTTACTATTTTATATGACTTACACAATTTTTCAGCCAAAATATGCCTAAACCTTCTTTCTCATATCATCTCCGGTTAATTAGTGATAGAACTCCGTTCCGAAAGACGAGAACAAAAAACTTTTTCCTTCTTCTAGTCCTGATACTTTCTTTCTTCATCCCTCTTAATTCCTGACTTTTCCCTAATTATTTATAACTGTTCATCCCAACATCATCAGGACTTACGCAAAGACACTATATATAGTGCATCCGAAATTAGGTGATTCGCGAAGCGATCCGTCTCGGAATCGAATCAAAAATTAACTAGCGTTTCGCTGTGCGACATAAAAAGCGGAGCTTTGCGTCAGCCTTTATTTTTGGAAAAATAGGCAATCAACAATTGGCTCAAATTAATATTATCTTCTGAGGATAAAATCTTCTACTCCAATATCAGGTGCGTCTGTAAAAGTAGCAAATAATCCACCTGTACCAAAACCAGGTGAATTGCTATTGGAATTGTAATACATATTACCTGTGTTGGTACTATAAACAATAATACCTTCAGAAATAGCCGCCTGTTCATCATTATTAACCGTAGCAAAATCGGCAATAACATCTAATTCCGACTGTGTTTCTCCCGCATCACTACTGAGAGCTAGAAAAGTTGTTTCATCCAGAAGGATAATATCTTTTTCTGTGTCAAAATCAGTAATTGTATCTACACCAAAATCTGATAAAGCAAATCCTTTATTGCTATTAAAAATGAAATAGTCAATACTTCCCCCACCTGTGAGAATGTCATCTCCAGGACCACCATTGAGGCGATCTCGTCCGACACCTCCCCTGAGAGTATCATTGCCACTACCTCCCAACAGGCGATCGTTACCAGGGCGACCAATAAGTAGATCGTCACCGTCAACACCCATGAGAATATCATTCCCCCTACTACCATTGAGGGTATCATTGCCGTCTCCTCCATTTAAGCGGTCATTATTTCTCCCACCGTTGAGAATATCATTACCCTCAGATCCCCTTAAAGTATCATTTCCCGCCAAACCTCTGATTAAGTTATCACCATCATTACCGTTGATAACATTGTTTTGGTTGTTACCCGTACCATTAATATCATCATCACCGAGCAGGATAAGTTTGACTCGATCTGATTCTAGGGTGTGGTCGGTGAGAGATTCGACAGTCTCATTTTTCTTGGTCGTAAAATTCCAAGTTGTGGTATCAGCTATCCCACTATAATTATTTCCTGCTGTATCGACTATAGCGCCAGGGTTGATTTGAATATAGTAGTCAGTCAACTCTTCTAAGTCATTGGTGGGAGATATAGTAACGGTATTTACGTCTATTTGTACTTGGTCGGAAGTAATATCTATGGTTTCGACTATTTCATTGTCTGTGGTTTGCTTGATGATAATATTGCCAGTACCGACAGCAACGTTTTCGTCAAATTCGATGCTTAATGGTTCATTTAAAACTACTTCTGTCTCATTGTCACTGGGAGTAAATTTAGTTGCAGTGGGAGGAATCTCATCAACTATTGTAAAACTTTGTTCTGGGGAAAACTCAGATTCTGCAAGACCTGTATCTATAGCTTGCACGCTCCAATAATAAGTTCCAGGTTGCAAGTTGAGTTTCCAACTGGTATTGCTATCAATCTCACCTGCAGCAATATTGGAAGCGCCGGAAGTTGTGCCGACTCTGAGATTATAGTTTAAGCCTGGGGTGGGGGTTTGAGCATCGGTGGCAGCATCCCAGGTTAAGTTCGTTTCTCGCCCTTCGATGATAGAAGTAAGGTTAGTAGGTGCAGTGGGAGGTGTGTTGGCTATATTAGCATCATTTCTGTAACCTCGAGTATAAGACCCTCGAGGAAATATATCAGATTGATATCCGTTGTTTATAAGAATATCTAAATCTCCATCACTTTCATAGTCTATCCACAAATTGTTTGCTGTTTCTTCAAGAGTAACGTCAATTTCTTCGACAAAACCTGTTCCTGTGTTTGTGTAGACTTTACTACTCAGTAAAATATCTAGGTCTCCATCGTTATCGTAGTCTCCCCACTGGGCGTTATCTGTAACTCCAGGAATAGTATAATCAGTGTCTTCAGTGAAACTGTTACCTGTGTTTTCATAAAGTTTGGTATTATAGCTCAAAACGTCAGATTTAATACTAACTAAAATGTCAGAGTCTCCATCGTTGTCATAGTCTGCCAAACTGTAATTATTGATATTAGTAGGCAAAAGAACTTT
>NZ_JAAHGT010000943.1 GCF_010672385.1 Okeania sp. SIO2F4 | reverse complement strand
TGTCGAGATACTATGCGGGGAAATTTAACTTTGAAGTTAAGGGAAGTTAGGGATGGTTATTCAAAGTTAATTTTGGATGCACGGAGCGATCTGTGTGGGTTAGAAGTTGGTGGGGAATCTTGGGAGCAACCTTGGGTTAAGTGATGTTATAGAGCAGATTCCAAGCATAAGCATTTTGCCTATGATAGCTGTACTTCACACTCAATAAAATCTGCTCTATTTTTGAAGTTTTAACACCAAGAAGCTTTGCTAAAAAATTAGAGAATCATATTGAGGTTATTTAGTATTTCACTTACTACTACAACGCATAATTGAATATTATTCGATTTCCATTTCCATCAGAGCAAACTTTCCTGTAGGTACATCTTCAGCAATATATTGAGCAGCTCCTAGTAGCACACTATTTTCTTCTGGGAATACTTGAAGACTAACGTCTTTATTGTGCTTATAATTTCTAGAATTTTCTATATTTTTCTCCAGAAAAGCTTCCACAAAAATACCGTCTTTTAGCTTTTCCATATCTACTGATATACCACCTACAGAAATAATTTCAGCTTCATCTCCCATTGCTAAATCTCCTGCTCTTCTGCCCCAAATTTTTAACATCATCTCTAGTGAAGCTAAACACAAAGGTTCTGGTTTTTGTGACTCATTTGATGGTAGTGCTTTGCCAATAATGTTTTCAACAAAGTTAGCAATAGTAGTAGCCTTGTCTATATTTTTTTCGATATTTTCTGTTGTTAACTCAGGAAGTCCTTCTCCATACTTTTTGCCTTCTTTCAAAAATTGATAGATTCTGACTAACCCCTGACGAGACAAAACATTCTCAAATCTTACTTTAATTTGATCTAAGGGTATTGGTTTGTTTTTTTTATCAGATGATCTTTCTAATTCTTCTTTGATTTTTCCTTTTATATACTTAGTTAATTCCCACTCTTCATCAGTCTGTGGAGCAAAGCGTTCGTGACCTTTTTCAAAGCTAGTATAAGATGGATTTTTTTGCTCTTCATCTTCTTGCCAAAGACTGTTACCAAGTCCGTCACTAACTAACATTATAGAATGACGATTCGTGAGAAGTTTGGATTCATTTTTTTCTGCAAATAATACTTCTAAATCATTTTTACTACTTTTGACAATTCTAGAGCCATGTGCGACCATATCATTGATTAGTTTGACAGGAAGAACTTCAATATCTCGGTAAGGAACTGGTAATTTTTCTCTACAAGCATCTTCCGTTAAAGGCATAATTTTTTCTGAACGTTGAATTTCACATGAACCTTCTGTTACTTGTGCAGGTACTCCTAAACAAACACAATAAATATGTCCATGTTCATTACGATTATAGTGTTGCTTACAAAATTCTTCGATTATATTTTCTAATCGGATTATATTTTCTAATTCTGGATCAAGATAATTAAGAGTATTAAATTCCTTAAGTAATATTCGTTCATCTACTACAACTCGATCCAGTGCTGAATCGTATTTGTGAGTGAAAAGGGCTAATTTAGTTTTAGTTGCACTAATTTCTCCAGCTAGAATAACCATATTGTTTTCACCTGCTAAAAGCTTCTATGTATTGAAGAGTATTTTGACTAAAGTAGGGTTAAAAAATCAACATTTAAAATGATAGAGTTATTACTCCTTTATCAAATAAATAATTAGGATAAATAAGGAATATTATCCGCTCTCAGAAAATTACCTAAATTAATTAGCAAAATCAACTAATTATCTCAATATTTTGCTAACTCTTGCTCTAAGAGTTCTTTGACTTTTTCGATAGTTTCTTCAGCAGCAATTATGATAGGAGCGAGTAACGAGGAACGAGTATTAACGTAACAAATGGCAAATGGCTTACCTAGAAAATATATAATATAAGCTAACATCACTCCTTGACTTAAACAAAAAATTGCATAGTCTAGTTTTCCTGTATTAGTTTCTTTTGCAAAAGTATCTATAGCTTTTGGTATATCTCCTACATATTTAAAATTGCTCAATGCTCTTGAAGCACCACGATTTCCAATTCCAACAAGAGTATTGTACAGTTCTTGGTTATCAGACTTTAATTTACTATTGTAAAATTGTGTGAGTTCCTTTGCTACATTCAAAATAACGATCGCCTCTACTTCATCTTCTTTCTCGACAATTATATTAAGAAAATCATTCAATTTCTCTTGATTAGGTGGATTATTGCTTTGCATATTTAATTCCTCTATTTTATTATCGTCTTTATTATTGTCTTGAGTTTTTATTTGTTGAAGCAAATCGGGAATTTTACCAACATCTGCTTCAGTTATAATCATACAGGAATCTTGTAATATTGAATCTACAAGATTGTTAATTAGAGTATGATTTGGCTCACTCTTGGTTGATAATAGCAGTTCTTTTACTATAATTAGGGGATTTTGTTTAAACTTATCTGTTAATGGCAATAAGATAGAAGTAATCTGATGTTTATCAGCTTTAATATCTAAATTATTAACCATATATCCAATCAAAATTTCAAAATCTTCCTTCACTAAATGATTTTTTTTCTGTTCTTGTTCTGTTCCTAAAAATGGTGAAAGTATAATCTTTTCAGAGAACCACTTTTCTACATCTTCTGATTTAACTTCAGAAATGTTAACCTTAATAAAATCAATGATTTTTTCTGTAATGTTTAAATTATTATAAGTCCAATGGATAATTTCTTCCATAACCTTTTTGAGATTATCAGGAAATCTTTCTTTTAAAGTAGTAACATGACTCTGAAAATTATCGCTATCTATCCAAGCTAATAAATTTCTGTAAAGAGGAGCTTGAATCTCTTGTAATTTATCAGATACCCAATTCTCATTAAATACAGATTTATAAATGGAATTGACAACTTTTAATTTGTGAGGATTTTCAGAATGTTCCTCGACTAACTTTAAACGAAATAATTTTTTCTCCTCCTCACCATTCTGAAATAAAATTTCTTTTCCCCATAAAATATCTCGATAGATAACTAATAACCAAAAAGAGTCACAAGTTTTGTTATTTATTAATTTATCTTGAATTAATTCATAACGCTCAAAAATTGCTGATTTTTGTTCTGATAGTATTTTTGTTTGCCAGTTTTCGATTAAATGCTTCTGTATTAATCTTTTAAAACTTGTACTACCTCCTTGTCGTACTAAAATTAGGTTATCTTGACAAACTAACTTTAACAACGATTCAACTAACAAAGATTCAAATTTACTATTCTGGAGAATTAGCTTAATTATACGAGCTAAGTTACTCGTTTTTTTTCCTAATATTGGTAAATAATTGAATATCTGCTTAATGACCTTTTCTTTCTCATCTTTTAGATCTAAACTAGATTTCCACTCCGTGTCAACTAAGTCACTAATACTACCTGACAATTTTTGATTAATTAAATCGGAATTAAAAGCTGTCTCATAAACTTTATTAGCAATCTTTAACTGACCCTTGTCTAAGATTATTAAGTCTAAATCAATTAACGTTTGATAATTTTCTTGGTGAATTTTTTCTAGGGTGTTAGTACCAGGATTATCAAAATCAACATCTATATTATTTCCTTTAAGGATTTCTTGATAAAGATTCAGCAAATCAAGACTACTTTCTGAGTCAACTATTTCCAATATAATTTTTTTAAAATCCATTGTATTTTCTATTTTATCCCAATTATCATAGTGGAGTTGTTTAGTGATGAGTTTATCAAACTTCTCTCGATCTTTGTATTGGTTA
>NZ_JAAHGT010000942.1 GCF_010672385.1 Okeania sp. SIO2F4 | reverse complement strand
CTGCTCCGCGAAACGCGGAGCGACATGAAAAACGCGCGTTGTGCGGAACGCTAAACGCGAGCCTCCAATCGACCAAGAGAGAAAAAAAATCATTTTAGCCAATCGTCTTCTTTATAAGAAGAGGTAATTATTCATTATTCATTATTCATTATTGAAATATCATTTGCAAAAACTATAGCACTATTAACCTTGGTTTGACTGAAATTAACTTACTTTACTTGATCAGATAAAAAATCCTCCCTTGACTATTATAAAATTTTGCACCACCAACTCAAAATTGGTATCAAATTTAGAAGTAAAATAAAATAAAAGTATTTCTGACAATCTGAGTAAATTATTCAACCTAAAATGTTATTTAATCTTAACTATACAGTAAAGTAGTGGTATTTTATCTCCCCAAGTTTTTCCGCGGAAAAAGGCTATTAGTATTTACAACCAGTACTCTTCCCACTAAACTAATCTATGCCTTGGTAGAAAGTAATTTTGCATTATAAATTTTTACAAATATGAGTAATCAGCCTTTGCAAATAGAATGGCAAATTGTTAAAGACTATAGCGATATTCTTTACCACAAAACTGACAGAATTGCCAAAATAACTATTAATCGTCCCCACAAACGTAATGCTTTTCGCCCTAAAACTGTATTTGAACTTTATGATGCTTTTGTTGACGCTCGTGAAGACCCAAATATTGGAGTAGTTTTGTTCACAGGTGCAGGACCTCATACAGATGGTAAATATGCTTTCTGTGCTGGTGGAGACCAAAGTGTGCGAGGTACAGCAGGTTATGTCGATGAAGCTGGAGTGCCACGGTTGAATGTCTTAGACTTACAAAGGTTAATTCGTTCCATGCCTAAAGTTGTCATAGCTCTAGTGGCTGGATATGCTATTGGTGGAGGTCATGTTTTGCATATTATTTGTGACCTAACTATTGCCGCAGATAATGCAATTTTTGGTCAAACTGGTCCCAAGGTAGGTAGTTTTGATGGTGGGTTTGGGGCTAGTTATTTAGCAAGAATTGTTGGTCAGAAAAAAGCACGAGAAATTTGGTTTCTCTGTCGGCAATATACAGCCCAACAAGCTTTGGAAATGGGTTTAGTGAATTGTGTTGTACCAGTGGAGGAGCTAGAAAAAGAAGGCATTAACTGGGCATCAGAAATTTTGGAAAAAAGCCCGATCGCTATTCGTTGTCTAAAAGCCGCTTTTAATGCTGATTGTGATGGACAAGCTGGTCTACAAGAATTGGCTGGTAATGCTACTCTTCTTTACTACATGACAGAGGAAGGAGCTGAAGGTAAAAAGGCATTCCTAGAAAAACGGCCTCCAGATTTTAGTAGATATCCTTGGCTACCTTGAACTACCCCACACTAACTCTAATCAACTATAAATAATAAGAATTTATGCATTAATAGGGGACTGCACTAACCTAAACTTACCTCCAAGCTTAGTTCTTACATTCCCCACCGCAGCACCAGAATGCTATTCAATCCATCTGTAGTATTTTGATTATTTCTGCTCTAATCAGTTATCAATTATCAGTACCTCTAGTTGAAGCTTCGGGATTGAAATACGAAATTCTCTTTTCTCTTGGTCGATTGGATATGCTTCGGTAACCCATCCATCCCTCTACCGCTTTTTATCCCCTTAAAAGGCTATCCCTTATAAAGAACTCCTAAAATTTTTTTTTGATAGGGAGATGGGGGGGATGGGGAGATGGGTAGGTGGGGGGAGTTTCGCCTCTAATTAAATACGTTTACTCTCCTATCATATCCATATGAATGGTAATAAACATAACCTTTTTCTAATGTCTAAGGTTTACGTTAAGAAATATATTTATAAAGCATAGCTTAAAAGAGGAGGCTTTAGACCACGATTTTTCGGTAATTATAGACGAGGTGGTCGGAAGAATTGTAAGATTAATTTTCTGCCCTTGTCTGCCCAAAATGCTAACTTTTTGAACTTTATTCGACCGAAAAACTTGTACTTTTTTCGACTCAAAAAGGATCAAGCATTGACATATAAGTGCTTTGATAATTAATCAACAATCCCGTATCTATTATACTTTGGTTATCCTATCCCGTTATAATTTGTGATTTAACCGAAGAAGATAACAGCTATTTTTCAGATGTATGCCTGAAAGCTATAAACTCCACTAGGAATTTAGCAAAATCATATATAAATTCAACAATGCCGTAAATTCCAGGGATAATCAATTTAAATAAAAAGGAAAATTAGACTAGATTTACTCAAACCTTGACTTAAATTTATTGCTCATTAAGAACCAAGCCCAAATGTATTAGTTAGTTGACGAATATTATTAGCAGTAGGTTTTAGGGGCAAAACTACTTCCAATTTTTCATCAATTTTCTGATGCCACATAACTATACTATTCCGATTTTCCCAGGATGGTGCAAAGGGAGGTAAAGCTAATGAGCAGGCTTTCCAATTACTTTCAACTTGTGTCATTAACTTTTGACAAACACCACCACGTCTTCCTTCTGGTGAATAGTATTGACAATGACGACAAGCTAGAATGGCTTTCATAAAAAATTTTCCTAAATTTATATTTACTTGACTTTAAATTATTTTTAATCCCTGGGACTTCATAGTTTTAATCGATTAAAACCATTATGACATCTAGCTTCTGAAGATTCCTATCAATTAACTTGATTTTATATTATTTTTATAATTCCGTTATAATTGGAAATATTTCGATAATAGCTGGCCAGTAAAATTGTATGAATAAATACATTATTTGGGTAAAATTAATGGGGATCAACCTAAAATGTAAGTCAGATGGAAGTAAAATAGGTAATATTTCAACTCATTACTTGGCAATATTCATCGTTACTAAGTACGTATAAACACAGGGAAAAAAGCTATCAAAAATTTTCAATCACTGATTAAGATAAATTAATTATTTTGTATTTTTAATTACATTTGGGGAGAGTAATAATTCCTTGAACGAAGTATCTTCAAAACGCAGGGCTGTCTCATTCCTTTTGTTGAATGATGGTATGATATTACAGGAGTAAGAAAAAGTTATACTATTTTACTAAATGCCGATTGCAGACAAAGCCTTAATAATTAAACCCCTTTCGTTGAAAAGTTTTCCGAAGTGAGGGGAATACTGAAAAGTTAAGCTCTAGGTTGACCTGAGTTCGGGATAAGCTGAAACTATTATTCTATCCTTGGCTATAATCCCCATTCCTTCATAAAATGATTAGCAAAATCGTCTTAATCTGAACTGACCTTAGGTGAAAACATTGGGAGTCCTGTAGGTGAAGCCTTCCCTATTACCGAAAAATTAAGGTTGAAACCCTCTCCTTTCAGGAAGAAAAAAGCGGTCGATCTTCGGAGCTGTCCGTAAGGATGGGATGGCGTTAGCGGAGGGAGCGGCTCTGCACTCTTCGGGAAACCTAGCCAGATCCAATGACCAAGAGAAGAAAAAATTTTCCTTTGAGTCAACCCTATCCGTTTTCAATAATTAATAATTAATAATTAAATAATTCGCGCCTTGAAGCCTCCCCTTGGATAGGGGAAAACAAAGACAATATTCCTTATATTCAATTGGTGTAACGGTTTTAACCTTCTTGTAATTATCAATTATCAATTATCCATTATCCATTAATGAACACTCCCTACTTCTCTCCCCATGACCACTGCTTAGTGGCGCAAATTGCACAGACTGACCAACGTTGAATTTCTCCCCCTGGAGAAATTCAACG
>NZ_JAAHGT010000941.1 GCF_010672385.1 Okeania sp. SIO2F4 | reverse complement strand
ATGGGGGATTCTTTCCCCCCCCCACGCAAAGCGCACCACTAATTTTTTCGCTCCTCTTGTGGGGGACCGTTACCCTCGAATTGAAGAGCGCTCCAGCTAAATGCGCTCAAGCTGATAGCTAGTTAATAATTATTAATTATTCAGTAATACCAAATTCAAAAAAGGTCATTACAGTAAAAAAGGAGTAGGGACGTTGCATAAGGGCGTCCGTACGAAATAGAAAATAGGGAAAACCTTGCTCTTTATCTAATTTTCCTATATACCAAAATTCAGGTCTTCCCTAACTACAAAAAAAGTTAATGTAGCATTATTTTTTGAAACTGGTATAAGTGGGGCAAGCATCCTGCCTGCCCTAAAATATAAGGAACAGGCAAGATGCCCACTATACAAAACTATTAAAATCATCCCCCATTTATGCAACCTCCCTTAATTACAATTTTAAGTCATCACCTATGACCAAAAAATAGGGTTTTAAGCCTCCCCTATTCAAGGGAATAAAAAGCGGTCGTTTCAGCTATCGCCGACTTGAATTGCCGAGCTTGACCTAGGATGGGATGGCGAAGAAAACTCGCCGTATCCAATCGACCAAGAGAAAAGAAATTTCATATTTCAAGCCTCCCAATACAGCCGGAGGTACTAATAACTGATAACTAATAACTGATAACTAATAACTAATAACTGAAATGACCCAATTCTCTACCAACCCCGCTCTCCAGTATCCAATCTTTGGTCCTGAGATTCAGTGTCCTCACTGTCACCAGACCATTCCAGCTCTCACCCTAACAGATACTTATTTATGTCCTCGTCATGGGGCATTTGAAGCTAACCCAAATACTGGTGAATTGTTTCATCTTCACTCTGGCCGTCACTGGCGTCTTTGGAATAATCAGTGGTATCGGCAACATACTCATGCCGATGGTATTAGGTTTGAAATCCATGAGGCTCTAGACCAATTATATACTCAAGGATATAGGGCTACTCGTGTGATTATCGCTCAAAGATATCGGGAGTTAGTTAGTGCTTATTTGGAACGTAGTACCCCTTGGCGTGCTAATTCCGACTCTTGTTTAGCTAAACTCTATGGTTTACCTGTAGAATTTAGTCCTGACCCAAAGGATGAACCTTGCTGGGAAGTAATTAATTTTCAATTGGACAAAGAGGAAGGAGTACCTGTTAGGTATCCCTATTTTCGATTGTTTGAGTAATACCAGTTTGATAAATTTTTGCTACAAATAGCTAGGGTACTTTTTAGGAGTCAGGAGTCAGGAGTCAGGAGTCAGAATGAATGCCTTTAATACCGTTTTTTAGGTCATAAATCATATTTTTTGTCCAACGGATATCTCCTGTAAAGTCTTTTTATCGCTCTTACTATTCGTAATATTCTTTTTTCAAAATGGTACAACTTTACCAATGGATAATTAATAATTGATAATTAATCCGCAAAGGTTTAAAGCCTCTCCTAATAATTGATAATTAAAAGTCTATCCAAAGAAATAATTATCTTATCAGTTAATGAATTTGAAACCTTAAAGGTAGAAAATTAATCTTGGAAGTAAAGTTTATTTGATTAGAATAAATGCACCATGCTTCGATTCGGACTGCTAATATTCATCGAGCGATCGCTTTCTATGAAAAATTAGGTTTTATAGTTTGTGAACGCTTTACCACAGGCTATACTTTGGCCTGTTGGATGGAAGGATTAAATGGTAGAATTGAACTAATTCAAATTCCCGAACCTAAGCCTGCACCTGATGCTTTTGGGGATGAACATTATGTTGGATATTATCATTTATCATTTGATTTGACTGAAAATGTTGGTGATTTACCTAGTTGGTTAAGTTCTTTAAAACAACAGTTTGATTCAGCAGTAGTAGAACAACCTGAAATGTTTCAACCATTAAAAATTCTGTTAGAACCTACTCAACAAATGATTGGAAATAATGTTTATGAAGTTGCGTTTATTGCGGATACTGATGGTTTACCTTTAGAGTTTATTCGGAAGTTAAATTCGTAGGGTTTTGATCTAGAAATCTATGACTGGTATTAGAGTAAATGAAAGTAATTTAAGATCGACCATTTTTATGAATAAAATTATACGGTAAACTGGATTTTAATCGGGAATGATTGATGAAAAATTGACTGTTACCTATTTTCTCAAATTTAAGCATTTAGCTGTCAGCTATTAATCTACTATAGCAATTCCCAAGAAGCGTGAGGTACAAAATTGTTTGGTTTTAGGGGGTAGGGAGTAGGGAGTAGGGAGTAGTAATTCGGGGAAGATGGTAATACCAAAGAAGAAAAACAACTGTACCTCAGTAACTTGAGAAACGCTATATCTTTGAAAGATGAAGTATAATTGAAAGACTGAGCAAAAATTAAAAGTCACTCTCAAACTCTCAAAGCAGATTAGCTAATCTTCCTCATTAATTAAAAAGCTTTGAGTAAATTACGATCTAGAAAAAGCTTACTCCTAATACCTGAATGCTGACTCTCAAATTCTCAAGTATCTCACAATTACCATATAATTTTTAACTTCAAACAGGATCTAATATAGAGATGATTAAACAAAAATTTCGTCAACTGCATAAAGTAGTCGCTCCAATAGTTTTTTTGCCATTATTTGTCACTGTAATTACAGGAGTTGCTTATCGACTGGGTAGAAATTGGTTTGGATTATCCAGAGACCAGGCACATATTTTAATGGTAATTCACGAAGCGGAATATCTTGGCGACGAAATTAAACCTTTTTATGTACTATTAAATGGTATCGGTTTAATGTGGATGTTAATAACAGGTATTATTATGAGTGGTTTATTTAGTAAAAATAAACCTAAGCAAAATACAGACTCAAAAGTAATTTTAACGAAGTCAGAGAACTGATTTTAATTAATTGATAATGGATAATTACCTCTCTAACAATTGATAATTTCCCAATCTCAAAGTAAGAGGCATTTCTAGTAATAATTATTGAGCTTGTAGTAGAGTGAAACGCCCAAAAATGTAGGTTGGGTAGAACAAAGTGAAACCCAACAAAGTTTTATTGTTTTTGGGTTACCCTTCGGGAAGTGCAGTGGAGCGTGTTCATCTGATTTAATGTTTAGCAAGATTAATTTAACGCAGAACCCGCTCCTACTATTGGAACATTTTAGGTGTGTCACACCACTACTCTAAAGACTACATTGATTGGTTTTTCCATAGGAGATGTCAATCTTACTATGGTATGCTAAAAATCTACTAACTAATTATTAGTAGAAAATCTTTCTAAATACCTCAATTTTCAGACACCATAATATTTAACAACTTGTACCAAAAGATGAAAATTTTTAGTAATATACTCACAACTCCAGCAAAACCTAAACCACGTCCTGTTAAGAAAAAACAACGTCGTGGCATAGAAATTAAATCTGAACGAGAAATAGAAATTATGCGACAATCGTGTAAAATTGTGGCAACGGTACTCAAAGAAATTTCTCAAATTGTTAAACCAGGAATGACTACTGCTGACCTAGATGCTTATGCTGAAAAACGTATTCGGGAAATGGGAGCAACACCAAGTTTTAAAGGTTATCATGGTTTTCCCGGTTCTATTTGTGCTTCTATAAATAATGAAGTTGTACATGGTATTCCTAATAAGAAAAAAGTCATTCGAGTTGGTGATGTTTTAAAAGTAGATACAGGTGCTTATTATCAAGAATTTCATGGTGACTCTTGTATTACTATTGGTGTAGTTGAAGTTGCACCAGAAGCA
>NZ_JAAHGT010000940.1 GCF_010672385.1 Okeania sp. SIO2F4 | reverse complement strand
TTGGTTTAAAGGTAGTGTCAGAAAAATAACATCACTTTCTGATAGTAAGGTATTCAAATCTGTTTGTATCCCTAAACTAGTAGTAAGCTGACTTCTATTACTATACTTAACTTTCATTTCAAAACCTTGAAGTATTTTAGCAATTCTTTTTCCAATGTCACCCATTCCTATAATGCCTACTGTTTTGCCAGATAATTCCATACCTTGATGTTCAAACAATTGAAAGTCACCCGATCTGACTTTAGTATTAAAATCAACAATTCTTTTAGCTGCCGAAAGCATTAAAGCTACAGCATGTTCAGCAACTGATGCACCTGTATATTTGGGAGTGTTTACAACTTTTATGTTGTTTTTGTGACAATATTCCCGATCTATATAACTGGTTTCCGTTGTTGTTGCCAGTATAAATTCCAGTTGAGCAAGTTTTGATAAATTACTTGCATCTAAATTCATGAAAGTTGTTATCAAAATTTCTGTATCATTATGGGTCTCTAATATTTTTTCTAGGGAAAATGAACCCGAATTATCCTGATACCAAACTACATTCACATGAGAAAGATGATTGAATATATCTTCTGGATAAGGCTCTCTATTATTTAAAAATAAGCATTTTTTCATTATTTTTTACTTTCAGGAATAGCAAATACCCAGTAATGTGCGTTTGATTCCTCTCCTAAATAAGGTTTATTCATTCTGCAATCTATTAATTTTAATTCTCCAAGTTGCTCTAATTCTTTATAATAACCTTCAAAATTATAAGTCTCACAAAAAACCAATCTTGTACTCATTAAAATTATGCCTCCTGGTTTTGTTACTTCCATCAGCCATCTTAATGCAGTCGGCTTTACTAAGTCAAATGAAAATACGCCACAACAAATAGTTAAATCATATTGATGGTGGAAAAAAAAGGGTGGTTTTTTATTCAAATCACACCAACCCATCAAGTATTGATATGCGCCTGTTTCATAGGCTAACTTTACCATCTCATGAGAAAAATCTACCCCATCAATATAAGAAAATCCCTCTTGACGTAATTTAACTCCAAGCAAACCTGTACCACATCCGGCATCTAAAACCTTAAGCTCAGATTTGTTACTATAATCTATTACTTGCTGATTCACAACTTCCATGAGATATTCTACGATGTAGCTTGGAGCATAATAATTTCTATTTTTAACATCTACATTGTATGTGGAAGCCCATTTATCATATCGTTCTTGGTGATTGATCATCTATATTATCTGTTGTTTAGAAAATACTTTTAGAAAAAATTACTATGATTTAGTATAAACGGCAATGGGTTCACCTAATATTTCCATAATCGGTTCTATGCCTAAACCTGGTGTTTCTGGTGGAATACCTGTACCCTTTTTGTAAGTATAGCCACCTTTGGCAGGAATGACGGTATGTAATCTAGTAGAGTCTGAAGTTGCTAAACGATATCTGAGGGGGGTAGCAACGGCTAAATGTATCGCACCTGTGCCTCCTATGACGCTACCGCCTGTTTCTTCTATATTCATACGCAGTCCAGTGGCCAGACAAAAATCTCGCATTTGACGGGCTTTAGTTAGCCCTCCAACTCTTCCAATTTTAATATTGATAGCTTGTGCCACACCTTCTCGTTGAGCCCATAATAAATCTTGAAAAGTGTGAATGCACTCATCTAAAATAATGGGGTGTTGAGTTAGGCGACGCACGGTTAAACATTCTTCCAATGTTTCACAGGGTTGCTCAAAATATACTGTTTTATCATTGATAGAATTCATAATTTGAATAGCATGATCTGGCAACCAAGCACGATTAGCATCTATGGTAATCTTTTCCTGTGGCTGTAATTCTGCCATAATTGCTTGAATACGGGCCATATCAAGGGAAACCTCCCCACCAATTTTAGGAGAAAAAATATGATATCCTTGATCTCTTCGTTGTTTGAGATCGGCAACCATTTCTTCTGGTGTACCATTGGCAAAAGCCCCTATTAAATCAGCGTGTTCACTAAAACGTCCTCCCAGCAGTGTATATAGGGGCAAATTAGCATATTTACCTAATATATCCCAACAAGCTACATCAATAGCAGACTTGATATATAAATGTCCTTTGAGAGTTAAGTCCATAAGATGATTTATGTTCTCTAACTCAAGGGGATTAGCTCCTATAAGTATAGGAGCTAATTGAGCCATTCCTGCCTTTATTCCTCCAGCAAAAGCAGGTAAGTAAGATATTCCAAAAGGACAGGATTCACCCCAACCTACGATACCATCACTGGTTGTAATAGCGACAATAATGCTGTCCATTTTGTCCACAAATAAACGTCCACCTGAAATTCGATATGGCTTAATTAATGGTAATTCTACTTCATAAATATTGATCTCACAAATTTTAATTGTCATGTTTGAATTTTGTTGTTAACTCAAAAATAATAGCTTATCGTTGACTAATATAGAATCCGGTTAATTAGACATTGCAAGTAATAGTTGATGGCCACCAGTGGAATTGAGTTACTGCCCGCAAGATTTCTGGTTGCTTGATTAGTTGACAACAGCAATCGCAGATTACCTGTTTCAGAACTTCAGCGAGAATCAAAAACTTTATTCATGATTGATTCGTCTAGTAATTGCTACAGCCTGCTCAGAGGCTGTAGTTCCGGAGAATAACCAGGTAGAAACTCTAAAAACAGACCCGGTGGGATTTCCAACTTATCTGTCGTGTGCCATCCGGCTCTATCCATCACCAATAATGCTGGATGCTCCTGATTAATTCCCTGAGCTTGGACAAAAGCTTCGAGAATCAGACTCATTATTTGTGTGTCCACTCGGTCAAACAGCCACCATTCACTTTCCCCAGTACTAGGTTCAACAAAGCCATAGACCCAACACCATTCAAATCGCCAGTAAACTGGAGCTATAGCTATTTCCCACTAGGGGAACCAATCTCGACGAATTACAGGCTTCAGTGCTACACGATGTTCATCCATAGTCCTCCTTTGTTGAACCGTTGGGGGTTGGCGGAGCAAGTGCGGCAGCTATATCGCTCTAATCCATTGCAAGCCATACCCTATCGTTGTAGCTACTTCTTCAGTCTTTGAAGCTTTGGCCAACAGCCAGATAATCTGCCACTAAGAGCATTCTACCACATCTCTAGCGCCTCGATCAAGCTTCTCCATTTCTTGTACAGAAATATGCTCTTTGATACTCAAACGCTTTCCCATTGATTTGATCCCCGCTCATTCCTAGTCACATAAATATATATATACATATATATACTATATAACCGGATTCTATATAACCCCTCCCAGGATGGGAAGTTAGGAATACCGAGTCATATCATGTCCGGTAGCATCAGTATTGTAAGCGCAAAGGTAAGGAAGAAGGAAGAAGGAAGAAGGAAGAAGGAAGAAGCTTAAAGATAATAGATATTTCCCCAGCTTTTACACAAACGATACCAACGGACATGATATCAGGAGGAGAGAGAATCACTTTGATGAGCGTAGTTATACCCAATCCGCATATAATAAAAGATGTTAACCTATATATATACACCTTTTTTTTAACCCGGATTTGGTATTATGACGTAATGTTAATAAAAAATGTTGGGTTAAGCATTGGCATAACCCAACTCCTTATTCTCATCAACTCAATATTGATTACAACCTTATGTTGACATTAATTATTGCTGTAAGCAAATTCTGGTAGTTGTTCTTTAGCAGATCCATTAGGTGTAACCTTCACCTCGCCATTTTCATCTAAATCTACAA